>NZ_JBXWNE010000009.1:0-169934 GCF_059610225.1 Ruegeria sp. YTSA105 | reverse complement strand
CCATCATTCGCGCGAAGATGCCCTTGTCGCTCCACCGTTTCCATCGATTGTACAGCGTCTTGTGCGGTCCATAGGCGGCAGGGGCATCCCGCCACCGCAGACCATTGCGATTGATGAAGATAATCCCGCTCAACACACGCCTGTCATCGACGCGCGGCTTGCCGTGGGGCTTCGGGAAGAAGGGCTCCAGACGCGCCATTTGCGCATCCGTAAGCCAGAAGAGATCAGACATGTTCACCGCTCGTTTTTGAACCGTGAATCACGCCGCAAAACGGAAATCAATGGGTCCTGACCCTAGAACTCTTGGGATGGACGGCTAATACCTACTGTGATCCTATGCTGTCGCAGTTCATGGGCATTCAATGCGATCAGCTTCGTATATTGTAGGTATTTTGGTAGCCATTGCCGCCAGCATTGGCCTTTATTTGGTTTCTTACCAGTACTTCGTTTCGGAGGAGCTTTCGAAAGCTCAGGGCCGGCTCTCTCTCTACCAAAGCTCGGTAAACAGCGAACTCGAACGATTTTCCCACCTCACATATGTGCTGTCACAGGATTCCTTTGTAATTGGAACGGCCGAAGGAGACGGCACCGGAGCTTTAAACCGACGCCTTGAGGATTTTGCGGAGCGGGCGGAGCTGGATGCTATCTACCTGATGGACGAAGACGGGATCACGATTTCCGCATCGAACTACCGCGACACAGGGAGCTTTGTTGGCCAGAACTACGCTTTCCGCCCATATTTCCAAAGTGCCATTTCTGGTAAACAGGGCCGCTTCTATGCCATCGGGGCGACGACTGGTCTGCCAGGATACTTCATCGCCAACGCAGTGCTTGACGACCAGGGAGATTCAACTGGTGTCATAGCGATTAAGATCGATTTCTCTAATCTTCAGGATAGTTGGAAAAACTCGGGCGAACAGGTTCTTTTGGCCAATGAAGACGGTGTCATTCTGCTTTCTTCGAACTCGGATTGGCAATATCGCGCGTTGACGCCATTGTCAGAACCACAGCGAGAGCGAATTCGAAACGCCCGGCAGTTTCCGGGGCAAGCCTTAGATGCGTTGGATTGGGTTGAGTTGCCAGGAGATCAGGCCAGAATTGCGGGGACGAAGCGCTTGCATCTTGCAGCAACGGATTTGCCTCATGGCTGGTCGCTTCACTATTTTGCAAGTGACGATCAGGCTGTAGCGCGCAGTTGGCTTGTAACTGCAGTTTTTGTCCTCTTGGCGGGGCTCACATTTATCTACTTCCAGATACAACGTGCGAGACGCGTCAGCGCTGCTTTGGCGCGGTCCGAAGAGGAAGAAGCAATGCTGCGCGAAGCAAATGAAAGGCTTGCCATCGAAATCGACGACCGCAAGACAGCCGAGCGGAGCCTCAGACGCACCCAGGGCGAGTTGGAGCGCGCAAGCCGACTGGCCGCTCTTGGGCAACTATCCGCGTCGGTCACGCATGAGCTGGGCCAGCCCATCGCGGCGATGCGCAATCATCTGGTGGCTGCAGAGATTTCATCTTCCGGGGAAACCAAGCTGCCACAAAAAATCGGCAGCCTGGTTGACAGGATGGAAGGGATCACACGCCAATTACGGTTTTTTGCACGGTCGGAGAGTGAGGCGTTCGACGACGTAGACTTACGCACTTCGGTTAATGCCGCGTTGGCTCTGGTTGCCCCAAACATCGAACAAGGCAAGGTGAAAATCTCAATTGATGCGTCGACTGGTCCGGCGTTTATCCGGGGCAGTGCCCTGCGGATCGAACAGGTCATCACAAATCTTTTGCGCAATGCCATAGATGCTACGGATGAAGCGGATGCGCCTGAAATCCATATCGCTGTCATGGCTTCTGATGATGAGGTCGTGTTGGAAATTCAGGACAACGGTCACGGGTTGGGCGAGGCAACGCTGGCAGAGTTGCAAGAGCCATTTGTAACCACAAGAGAGAGCGGGAGAGGCATGGGCTTGGGACTGGCCATTTCCACCAGCATTGTCAAAGATCACGATGGCACAATGACGGCCCGAAATCGAAATGGCGGCGGAACAATTTTCCGTGTCACCTTCCCGATAGCCTCAAATACTGAAGAAACGGACGAATGAACCTGCAGCAACCCTTCAAAGTTCTGGTCGTTGATGATGACAAATCGATGCGACAATCTCTTGTCGAGTTGCTTGAAGCTGCCGACTGGTCTGTCAACGCCTTGCCACGCGCGACCCAGGTGACGGAGCATCTGGCCAACGCCTCGCCCGATGTCATTTTATCCGATGTGCGTATGCCCGGCATGTCGGGACTTGAATTGCTGGCCAGCCTGGACAGGCATGTGGCGCCTCCGGTGGTATTGATTTCGGCACATGGTGATATCCCGATGGCGGTTCAGGCCATACAGGACGGGGCATATGGGTTCATCGAAAAGCCATATGAACCACGGCGATTGCTTACGGTGCTGAGGCACGCGGCCGAACAATACCGAATGCGAAGAAGTAATGCCCGCCTCAAAGACCGTCTGTTCAAACTGTCAGGCCTTGACCGCATCCTGCTGGGCCAAACGGACGCCATTACAGACTTGCGACAAGAAGTACTTGATCTTGCTGATACGTCGGTTGCGGTTTTGTTGCAGGGAGATACGGGCACCGGGAAAGAGCTGGTTGCTCATGCTTTACATGATTTGGGCCGCTCGCCGGAGGCACCGTTTCTGGCGCTGAATTGCGCCGCATTGTCGGCCGATACATTTGAAGCGGAAATGTTCGGCGTCGCGGATGAATCCGACGGAAGGCTTGGGGCGGCATCGGGTGGGACCTTGTTTCTGGATGAAATCTGCTCGTGCCCACCAGCGGCGCAGGCCAAGCTGTTAAGGGTCATCGAAGATCAACAAGTGCTGCCGGTGGGGGCGGTGTCGCCGGTGCCGGTAAGCTTCAGGGTCGTGTCAGCAACCAACGAAGACGTTGTACTGGCGGCCGAGGAAGGCCGCCTGCGTCAGGACCTTTTGTTTCGATTGAATACTGTCGTCCTGTCCTTACCCCCGCTTAGACAAAGACGGGATGATCTGGTTCTGTTGGCAACGCATTTCTTAAACGAATACGCGCAGGTTTATGAGATAGACGTACCAGAACTTGATCAGGACGATTTGGCGGCTCTGCTTGCACATGACTGGCCCGGCAATGTGCGTGAATTGCGCCATGTCTGCGAACGGCGCATTTTGGCGGCCCGACGCGGAGGCGGTTCGGTGGCGCAGGCTATCCAAAGCGATCAGCACTTCGACGAAGTGCCGGATACCCTGCGCGATGCCGTTGCCGCATTTGAACGCGAGCTCATAGGCAAAGCCATCAAGGCGCATAAAGGCCGCATGGATGCCGCCGCCGAAGCGCTTGGGATTGGCCGCCGGACGCTCAACGAAAAGATCGTCAAACTTGGTCTCGATAAAGAGGCTCTGTTGTAGGCGAAAACAGCTCTGCGGAAATCCGCAGGGCGCCTGGGAAAACGCGCGCATTTTCCTTCATAGTCAGGACGCCGCGCATTCTGAATACTCCGCCCAAACGAATTGCATGATCTGGGAGGAGCCACTATGCGCAAACACCTTAACCGGGCGGCCATTGCCGCCTTGTCGCTGACCGTTGCATCCGAAGCACTGGCTGTCGAATGGAACGTATCCCTGTGGGGCAAGCGTCGTGCTTTCACAGAGCATGTCGAAAAGCTGGCTGAACTGGTGAACGAAAAGACCAACGGTGAGTTTACCCTGAACATCAGTTATGGTGGCCTGTCGAAGAACAAAGAAAACCTCGATGGGATTTCGATTGGCGCGTTTGAAATGGCCCAGTTCTGCGCTGGCTATCACCGCGACAAGAACCCCTCGATCACTGTCTTGGAACTGCCGTTTCTGGGCGTGACATCCCTTGAACAGGAAGTCGACTTGTCGATGGCTGTTTATCAACACCCGGCAGTCGTCGAGGATTTGGCACGCTGGGACGCGACTCTGCTGATGCCGTCGCCGCTACCGCAGTACAACCTTGTCGGGGTAGGTGACGCGCCGAAATCTCTGGCCGATTTTGAAGGTCTGAGTGTGCGCGCCACCGGCGGTATCGGTAAAGCGATGGAGACGGTCGGCGCAGTTCCGACTTCGATGTCCGCATCCGAAGTACGTCAGGCAATGGACAGCGGCATCGTCAAAGCCGTCAGCTTTGCACCACACGCCCATATGTCCTTTGGCACTATTGAAAACGGTACGTGGTGGACGACGAACCTGAACCCCGGAACCGTCAACTGCCCGGTCGTCGTGAATACTCTGGCACTGGAAGATCTGTCCGATGAACATCGTAAAGCTCTGCTGGGGTCGATAGACGAAGCGCTGGATCACTACGTTTCCCAATACCAAACCAAAACGATGGAAGCTTGGGGCCCCGAGCTGGATCAACGCGGCATCGAACGGGTCACATTCAGCGATGAAGAAATCGCGGCATTCAAAGAGGCCGCCGCCGCACCCGCAGCAGAAGCCTGGATTGCGGAAAACACCGAACGCGGTCTTCCGGCGCAAGAGCTCTATGACCTCGTGGCCGGAAAGATCGCCAACGGTAGCTAATCCACTCACCACCCGACGTCGGCCAAGCTGGCGTCGGGTGCTTATTCCCCTGATAGCGGAGCACAACGATGGCCGGGTCATCCCTGGTGCTGTCCGACGACAGCCGTCTCAGCATTCTCGATCAACATCTCTACAAACTGGAGAGCTTTCTGGCCTTGATCAGCGGTCTTGCGGTTTTCTCTCTGATGGTCATGGCCGTTGTCTCCGTCGGTGGTCGGAACATCGCCAATGTGCCGCTTCCCGGGTATGTCGACTGGATTGAACAGGCCATGCCGTTGATTGCCTTCATGGGGATATCTTATGCGCAGCGCGATGGCGGCCACATCCGAATGGACATGTTCGTTGGTGCACTTAAAGGCCGAACGCTCTATATCGTTGAATTCGTTACAACCGCCGTCATTCTGGCGCTGATCGTCTTGCTGATCTGGGGGAGCTGGGCGCACTTCGCGCGCAGTTTCGACTATGGTGCCCCACTGTGGAGCCGCGACAGTTCCATTGACATCAGTATCCCGCTGTGGCCCGCCAAGCTGTTGGCACCCGTCGCCTTCAGCGTGCTTTGCATAAGGCTCTTTCTGCAGCTCTGTGCCTACGGTCGTGCGATTCGCCATCCTGACCAGCCGCCTATCGCCGTCCCGTTGATTCCCGATGCCGCCACCCAGGCTGCAATGGAAGCCGAGCATGTCTCGGGCCACGACAACTGAGGTAAATTCTGATGGAACCCATTGAAATTGGTCTGATCGTCTCGGGCGGAATGCTTGTTCTTGTGGTGCTGGGTATGCGCGTGGCATTTGCTGCCGCAACGGCCGGAATGGTTGGCCTGATCTGGATCTTCTGGGCCAAGTTTGGGTACGACCCAGCGCGGTTCGGCAAGGCTGTGACTGTAGCCGTCAAAACAGCGGGGCAGGTGCCGCATTCCAAGATTTCGAGCCAGGCGCTGAGCCTTATCCCGACCTTCATCCTGATTGGCTACCTCGCCTACTACGCGGGCCTGACCAAAGCACTGTTCGAGGCCGCCAAGCGATGGCTGGCATGGGTTCCTGGCGGGCTGGCGGTGTCGACCGTCTTTGCCACCGCCGGGTTCGCTGCGGTTTCCGGAGCCTCGGTTGCCACATCCGCCGTTTTCGCCCGCATCGCCATCCCCGAGATGCTGAAGATCGGCTACGACAAGCGCTTTGCTGCAGGTGTCGTCGCTGCAGGCGGCACATTGGCGTCGCTCATCCCTCCTTCGGCCATTTTGGTCATATACGCGATTATCGTGGAACAGGACGTGGGCAAACTGCTGTTAGCCGGTTTCATTCCGGGCATGTTCTCAGCTTTGATCTATGGCTTGCTGATCATTGGCATGGCTGTTGTGATCAAAGACTTTGGTCCCGCAGTCTCAGGCTTTACATGGAAAGAGCGTTTCATGTCTCTTCCGCCCGCACTGCCTATCTTGTTTGTCGTCGTTACCATCATCTTCTTTGTCTACAACCCATTCGGAGGCGATGCTTGGGGCACGCCAACCGAGGGTGGCGCAATCGGTGCCTTCGTTGTCTTTCTGATGGCGCTATATCAGGGCATGCGTTGGTCCGAACTTAAAGACGCGTTGCTGGAGACGGCCAAGCTAAGCGTCATGATCTTTACCATCATCTGGGGCGTGCTGGTCTATGTTCGTTTTCTGGGTTTTGCCGAACTACCCAGCGCGTTCTCCGACTGGATCACCTCGCTTGAGATGTCACCAATGCTCATTCTGATCTGTATCCTGCTGGCTTATGCTGTACTGGGCATGTTCATGGATGCGATAGGTATGCTGCTGCTGACGTTGCCCGTAGTTTACCCAGCCGTCATGGCGTTGAACGGTGGTGAAGCGGTAAGTGCGGCCGATAGTACCTTTGGAATGTCCGGCCCGATGTGTGCCATCTGGTTTGGCATTCTGGTAGTCAAAATGGCCGAGTTTTGCCTGATCACCCCACCTATCGGGCTGAATTGCTTTGTAGTGGCTGGCGTGCGTGATGACCTAAGCGTTCAGGATGTTTTTAAAGGTGTAACGCCTTTCTTTCTGGCGGATGCAGCGACGATCGCAATGCTCGTTGCGTTCCCTGCTATCGTTCTGTGGCTTCCTGGACAGGTTTGAATTACATGGGATGATTTTTGAGCGCGGATTGCCGGTGCGGCTTAGACAAAGATGCAAGATGCGTGCCATTCATGAATAAGCAACGGCGACCAATAGCATAGATAGCTGGCGTCATTATTTGTTCAGTCATGTAAAGGCGTGTCGGCTGATTTGGGCCGTTCGCATGATCAGCTATTGGTGGGGCAGGGGACCTTTCTGCAACGGCACCGGAGCCTGTTGTGAGCCCAAAGCAGAATCTTGAGAGATAGTGGAAAGAGCACTCCGCCGTCACCACGGCGAAGTGCTGAATAGTGTGTGTCTAGCTGCCCTTCGTCGAGCGTGCGAAATCCTGTAGAACGGTAACTCACGGTCTGCGGGACGGAGCCGACTTTTGCTCACGCCGCTTTTGCTGACGCAGAAACCCCTCGCAGGCGCGACACGCCATTTGTTGCATCGCAGAGGATTTCTCGTTTGCAGTCATTCATCGGCGCAAAATTCAGCCAATTCAAAACCGCCTTTTCGCTGCAGCTGGGTCCGGCAATCGAGGAGCGGACAAATTGGACTTTCCCATTGAAAATTTGAATGTCCGCTCTGCACGGCTGAGATAATCGGGCAGTTCAAAGTTTCATAGACATCTCATGCCAAGTCATTCCTCCATGGTCAGAAGTCGATGGCTGTAAATAGCTGTATCCAAAATTCTCGTAGAGTGGGACGTGATGCTCTTTGCACATGAGATGGATTGTGGATTTACCCATCCTTTTCATGCGCCCCACGAATTCGACCATCAATGCCCGTGATAGACCCTTGCCCTGATGCGCGGGATCAACAACAACAGACATTATTACGACATTTGGGGCGTCGGGGTCGTGGCCAACAAGCTCTTTGAACTCTTCATCAGACATTTCGACTTCATGAGCACATCCGCTATTTACAAAGCCAACTATCTCGCCTTCCACCAAAAGAACTAGGAAGCCATTGGGATAGACCTCAATCCTTTTAGAAATCTTTTCGAGCGTTGCTGCCTCGTCGCCTTCGTAGGCATCAATCTCTATTTCAAAGCAGCGAGTTGCGTCGGCAGGTTTGGCGTTTCGAAATTCTCTCATGTGCCTACACTATTCGGGATGGATAGAGTTGCAACGCCGCCGTTCGTACTCATCGCAGCATTGGTTACTGAGGGCTCACTCCCTGGTTTCGCCGCCTGAAGCGCGAACTATGGCTCCTGATTTCCCAACGTCCGCGCATTGAACAATAAGACACAAGATCAAAGACTTGACCCGATCCTCCTGTGGCCGGTTTCGATCAGCCGATCACAACGGCATTGCCGCGCGAGCATCGGGCCGCGCTGAGCCCAATCTGTCTTATGCTGCAGAACAGTCGAATGTCCGCTATTCTCTCAGGCGATCATCACGGTACGCGCCATCGCAATGACCTTAAGCCAGCGTGGAATAAACCTCGGCAATTCGTTGAAAGGTCCAAAAGCAGGCCATAGCCGCACATCCACCGGCTAAGCCCACTCGTAGGGACATCCACAAACTGGATCTCACGCGCCGACACATTATCAAGGCAGGCCAGAGCGCAAGAATTATGGCGACCTGGCCAAGCTCGACGCCTAAATTGAAAGCAAGCAGGCTCTACCAGATATCTGGGGATGTAACCTGCAAAATCTTGTGCAACACAAAGCTGAATCCAAGACCATGCAAGAGGCCAATCAGCGTTGTCAAAAGTACCATCGCGAATTCAGAACGCGCGCGGTCCTTGAAGCTCATAAACGCCGCTGCGGCTGCAAAAATGATAGAAAGCGCGATCCCGGTTTCGACGGCAGGAACAAACCACACGCCCGACGGCACAAACCCGAAAAACCCCAGCGACAGCGTTACGCTATGCCCCACGGTAAAACCGGTTGCACGCAGTAATAGCGCCCTGAGTGTTTGCGCCCCAATGACCAAACACACAACAAACAGAACATGATCCTAACCTTCGAGGATATGTCGTGTGCCTTCCCAGACAAAACTCAGGAATCCTCCGTACCCTTCTTGCTGAACCTCCACAGGGTCGGTCATCAGACCCCGAGACTGGAAAATCTGCGGTGTGTCAGACGCGTAATCGAGAATGAGGTTCGCCGTTTGGTCCTGATCCGGCAAACCGGGGTCCAGCACGTTGGCAATGCTGTACGATTGGACCGGGCCGTCAGTGTCATAATGCAGGACGAGATCGACAATCGTGTCACCAACAAAAAGCGGTGGCGTTAAGGCCGTTTCGGTGTCTACTGCCTGTTGAGCCTCGGCTAAAGTTGCAAATCCGGGCTCAATTCCAACGCGATGCAAGCGAACGGCCTCAACTGTTCCTCTTAAGCGGTGGTCGTCGATCAACAGGTGCAACCCACCTTCGGCGATTTGCCCCAGCCCGTTGGGATCGCTCATTACAGCTTGCAAGTCGACAAAATGGACCAACTGACTGTTACTCATGGCATTGGTCGTGAATGGTGCAGCATCTGGCAGAGCGTCATCGTCCTGCTCGCCGACCTTGTCCGCAACCAGATAGGGCATGGGTGTACGCATAAAGACGCGCAGATTATCCACGGAATGCTCGACATGCGTTACGCGGACATTGAGATTCAGCAAAAAATGCGCCGAGGCTGACAGCGTCAGTGACAAAATCAAGCTGACAAAAAAATACCGAAAGCAAAAACCTTTGGTCTTAAACACTTATGCAATTGGATCGCGAGCCTCGATTACAGTTAGTCCATCCAACTCCCATTGCCCGGCTTCTGGTATAACTTCAACCAGCGCCCTGAACGTAACGGCGCGTATGTGGGCGTGCCCCCAATGGCCGCCTTCGACTTTCACGGTCAATCTGACCAGAGTGCTAAATCCACCCGGTTTGAGGGTCGGATCAATGCGTTCTAATTTCAGGTCGCTAACATCGGTAACTGTAGCAAGACTGCCTCCTAGCGTTCGGTCGCGAGGCCACGTTCTGAGCAGCCTCATCTGACTGGTCCAAGTTGATTGTTAGTGCATCATTGGCCTGTGATCCATTGAGATGATGGTTTCGGGAGCTGGCGGGCGGTAGCCCAGTGCACTGTGGGGTCGACCTGCTGACTGAACGCGCCGGACCTCGCACTCAATGGCTGGTTGAGGTTTGGGGGATGATTGGTGTGATCCTGGTCGCTGCGGCTGTTCTCTACAGCGCGGTGATTATGGTGCAGTTCTCATACGATTTCGGGATCTATTCAGACGGGTATCTGAGCGTTCAAATGTGGATTCCGCAAGGCTTCCTACTCATCGGCATGATGATACTAATCCTTGCGGCTCTGGCTCGCATCTTTACGCTTCTGACGGTGCGCCGACCATGAGGACGTTTCTTATTTTGGCCGGTCTGATTGTCCTCTTGCTCACGGGTATGCCAATCTTTGCCGGGCTCGGGCTTACATCGCTAATCAAAATGATGCTGACGGAGGGCAACGTGAACAGCGCGGCTGATACGGTGTTTGCCAAACTGAACAACGGACTTCTTACGGCTATACCGATGTTTGCTTTCTTGGCTCACGTGATGATCCGTGCCGGCGTGGTTAAGGACCTTTACGATGCAGCAAATGCAATGGTCGGCCATTTGCGTGGTGGACTTGGGGTCGCCACGATCCTCTCCTGCACCATATTCGCAGCCATTTCCGGTTCGTCTGTAGCCACAGCACTTACTATTGGCTCGAAGGCTATCTCGCAGATGAAGCGCTTCAACTACAGCCCCAGCAATTCCTACGGTGTGATTGCAGCGGGCGGTACGCTCGGGATTCTGGTTCCTCCCTCTGGGCCTCTTATTCTCTATGCCATTGTAACCGAGGCCTCGATCGGAGCTCTTTTCCTAGCCGGGTTGGTGCCGAGTATCATGATGGCTGTCATATTCGCGGTTTGGGCGATGGTCAGCGCTGGGTTTGGGGGCACGGCTGTCTCTCAACCATTTGCAGGTATGGGCGTTATTTGGTCACGTATGAGACAGTCGATCTGGGCCTTATTGATGCCACCGGTGGTTTTGGGCGGAATCTACCTCGGAGTATTTACGGCTACTGAAGCAGCTTCTATTGGCTGCCTTTACGCGCTGTTCATCAGTGTAGTTGTTTACCGCAATTTCGGTCTGAACGACCCTTGGGTGACTGCGTTTGAAACAGTGCGCACAACGGCGATGCTGTTCATGATCCTGGCTGCTGCGGCGCTGTTTGGTCACGCCGTAACCATTATTCGCCTGCCCATAAAGATCGTCGAACAAGTGACGGCAATGGGCCTCAGCCCCGCCATGTTTGTCGTAGCTGTTATGCTGCTCATTCTGGTGCTGGGCATGTTTTTGGAGACCATCTCGATCATCCTGATCACGACGCCAATCGTTTTTCCTGTCATGCTGGCATTGGGGATCGATCCAATTTGGTACGGCATCCTGCTAATGATCAACCTCGAACTTGCGCTGATCACACCTCCCGTGGGGATGAATCTCTTCGTCATCAAGGGCATTGCCAAAGCCCCTTTGTACGAGGTCATTCGCGGCGCCTTGCCATATGCAGCGCTAATGCTGCTGGGCCTGATCCTCGTCTTTGCATTCCCACCTTTGTCCACGTGGCTTCCCGAGGCGGCGGGGTTCGGCGGCTAAGCAACGCGTTCATGAAACTCCTTGAGTATTACCCTTTTCATCCTTAACGCCATATCTCAATAGGATTGGACCCCATGGCTAGGGCTCGTTTGAGACACTAACCGTATACTTTCTGGGTCAGAAATGCCCGACGTTTAGGTCAGAATTGAATGACGTGATCCTCCGACTCATTGAGGTTTTGGCTGTCAATTGATTCAAAGGTCAGTGACGTTCCACCTTTCTTGGTCTGGTCGTCATTTTGTGGATCAGTGTCGGAAACAGTGAACTCTCTCCCCGTATTTCCCAAGTAGCATAGCTTTGACAGCGAACGTTGTCAGTCACAGAAGCTGTCAAACGGGCCCGACCCGGAGCTGTTTTTAGACCGGTGTCATTACCGAAGGGAGTTGATCATGGCGAAACTACTTGATCCGTTTCAGCTCAAGCACCTGACGCTGCGCAACCGTATCGTCAGCACCTCTCACGCGCCCAATTACGTCGAAGATGGTCATCCGCGAGACCGTTACAGGCTGTATCACGAAGAAAAGGCCAAGGGTGGCGTCGCCCTGACAATGATCGGAGGATCGACGAATATCGCTGCCGACAGCCCCTCGGTATTCGGCCAGCTTTATGCCGGCGACGACAGTATCGTTCCCTGGTTTCGGAAGCTCACGGATGGCGTGCATCTGCATGGGGCCGCTATCATGTGTCAAATCACTCATATGGGACGCCGTACTGCTTGGGATGATGGGCATTGGTTGCCGGTTATTGCCCCGTCCGGCGTTCGCGAACGCGCGCACCGCGCCTTTCCCAAAGTAATGGAACAAGAGGACATTGAACGAGTGATCGGCGATTATGCCGCTGCGGCGCGACGTTGTCAGCAAGGCGGGTTCGATGGGATCGAGCTTCTGTCCCACTCGCATTTGCTGGGCCAGTTTCTGTCTCCGTTCACCAACCAACGCGACGATGCCTTTGGTGGAACGTTGAAGAACCGCATGCGCCTGACCCTGCAGGTATTGGATGCGGTGCGCGCCGAGGTCGGTCCGAAGTTCATACTGTCCATGCGCATCACCGGCGATGAGTTGATTGAGGGCGGGCTGAGCGCCGAGGACTGCATTGCCGCCGCCCGGATGCTGGAAGATAGTGGCCATGTCGACCTGCTCAACATCCTGGTCGGGGCGCCCTACGATGACCTTGGCCTTGCTGAATGGGTGCGCCCTATGGGTCTGCCAGCCGCTCCGCATATTACTGTGGCCGGACGCATCCGCGAAGCCGTCAACCTGCCGATCCTACATGCAGGCGGCATCGCAGACATTGCAACGGCTCGCCACGCGGTTACAGGCGGCCATGTCGATCTGGTCGGCATGACGCGCGCCCAAATGGCTGATCCTTATTTGGTGGCAAAACTGGCACGCGGGGAAGAGGATCGTATCCGTACCTGTGTCGGCCTCGGGTATTGCGTGGACCGGGTCAATCAGGGCAAGCCCGCCGTGTGCGGACACAATGCCGCCACCGGGCGGGAGCAAACTTTACCCCATGTCATTCCTGCCAGCCGCACCCGAAGGAAGGTGGTTGTCGTCGGCGGCGGACCTGGCGGGCTGGAGGCAGCGCGGGTCAGTGCCTTGCGCGGTCACGATGTGGTTTTGTTCGAGGCGTCAGATCGGCTGGGGGGGCAGCTTGTTTTGGCAGCCAAGGGCGGGACACGCAGGCAGATATGGGGTGTCGCCGATTGGTTGATTTCCGAGGTGACCACCCTTGGTGTTGATCTCCGCATGAATACCTTTGTCGAGGCCGGTGACGTGTTTAGAGAAGCCCCGGATTTAGTCATAGTTGCTACCGGAGGATGGCCCGAGCCAGTATCCATTCCAGGCGGCGATCTGGCGCTCTCCAGTTGGGAGGTTCTGTCCGGAGAAGCGCGTGTCTCGGGCGAAGTTCTATTGTTCGACGAAATTGGAGACCATCCCGCGGCAGTCACGGCCGACATGTTGGCAGGCGCTGGCCACAGCGTCGAACTTGTGACCCCCGACCGGGCGATTCTGCATGACCTTGGCCCAACGACCTCTGCCGTTGCTTTGCGCGATCTGGCAGCCAACGGGGTGACCTTTACCTGCCTCCACGAACTCCGTGCTCTAAGCCAAGAGGGAAACCGGGTGTGCGCCAGCCTGCGCAATGTCTTGACCGGTGATACCACCAAGCGTCTTGTCGACCACGTGGTTGTCGAGCAAGGTCTAATCCCGACGGACGCGCTCTATCACGATCTAAAGCCAAGTTCGCGAAACCTTGGGCAGGTCGATCACAAGGCGCTGATCAATGGTTCATTCCCGTTCAGGGAAGACGAGCCGGATGGCCAGTTCTATCTGGCCCGAATTGGTGACGCGATCGCAGGCCGCAATATGCACGCCGCGATTCTCGACGCTATGCGTATTTGCTGTTTGGCCTGAGCTGCGCTCCGAGCATTTTCATCAGTTGCGGCGAAGGCAAAGCTGTACCTCGGCCCGCATCGAAAAACCTTCAGGAAAGCAGAAGTTCACAGCACTCGCACAGAGACCTAGTTTGCAGGCGAAAAGCAGACCTTAAGTTCGAAATACGATGCTTGCTCTACGCTGGAGGAAGCGGCCGCCTCTACAAAGGGCTGCCTAAACAATGCGGCATCAAAATACGCTCCCGATACTCAAACTTGGTGCTGTAAACAGGCTTGGCGGTTCAAATCCCACCGGTGCAAAAAACCAATGCTCGTTGAATTTTCTTGCAGAACCAACAGTACAGTGTTGAGATTGCTTCTGTCATTGGGAGGCTGGTCGGATGTTGATCTGGCCAACGCAAGTAGATCAACTAGCGACTTAGAGCGACCGCCACTAGCGACGAATTGACGAGTATCGCGCTGAAGATTTCGGCACGACACATAGGGGAGGAAAGAAATTGAAAAATCTGACGACGACGCTGGCGGGATCGCTGATAGCATTTGCGGCTTCGCTAACTGCGGCCCAAGCTGAGAAGCTGACGTTTTACTGCTCGGCACAGGAAGATTGGTGTCAACTCATGGCGCGCAGTTTCGAGGATGCCACCGGCATAGACGTCAATATGACCCGCAAGTCCTCGGGCGAGACGTTTGCACAAATTCGCGCGGAAAGTTCTAACCCTAAAGGCGATGTATGGTGGGGCGGTACCGGTGATCCCCATTTGCAAGCTGCCGAAGAAGGCCTGACGATGGAATACGTGTCGCCGATGCGTGACCAGCTTCACGACTGGGCAATCTCGCAGGCTGAAAGTGCAGGTAACAAAACCATCGGAATTTATTCAGGCGCACTCGGCTACGGATACAACTCCGACCTCTTGGCCGCGAACAGCCTGCCTGAGCCCGCATGTTGGAAAGACTTGCTGAAGCCCGAGTATAAAGGGCACGTGCAAATGGCGAACCCGAATTCCTCGGGCACCGCTTATACGACGCTTGCCTCGATGGTTCAGATATTTGGCGAAGACGACGGCTTTGAGTTCATGAAGGGCCTGCACTCGAACATCAACCAATACACCAAGTCGGGTTCGGCCCCAATCAAGGCCGCCGGCCGGGGTGAGAACACCATCGGCATCGTCTTTATGCATGATGCGGTCAAGCAGGCCGTATCAGGTTTTCCGGTCAAGGTCGTGGCCCCATGCGAGGGCACAGGCTATGAGATCGGTTCGATGTCGATCATTGACGGCGCTCGAAATGAAGAAGAAGCCAAAAAGTTCTATGACTGGGCGCTCAGCCCCGAGGCCCAGAACCTTGCGCTTGAGGTTAACGCCTTCCAGGTTCCGTCCAACAAAAATTCGGAGACCTCTGAAAGCGCACCTGACATGAGCCAGATCAAGCTTATTGACTATGACTTCAAAAAGTACGGCTCGTCTGACGAACGCAAGCGTCTCTTGCAGAAATGGGACGAAGAGGTCTCAGTACTGCCACAGTAAGTGACTGACACCACACCAAAAACGAACCACCCGGTTCTGATCTTCTGGATTGTTGCCGGGTGGGTCGGTTTCTGTCTGCTGCCATGGTTCATGGTGGAGGATGGCATTTGGTCATTCGTATGGCTGGTCGATGGATATCCGTTCGATGAAGATTATGCGCCCGCCGCTTTCCTGATCGGACAGGGCGAAAAGCTGTGGCTTACGCCGCTTTTGGTCCCGCTTACCTTGCCTTTGTTGATACTCGGCAAACCAAAGTCCGATCCACAATACGCACGTATCCTGATTTTGGCTGGTGCCTTGGGTTTTGGCTGGCTGATTGCGCAAGGGTTCTCAATTGGCATTCGAGGGTTCAATTTCGACTGGATGAAGGCGCTGTTCGGAGAACCGAAGATCCGCCAGTTCGGCATGGGATACGGCGCGATGATCTGCGCCACAGCGTTTCTGTTCCTTTTAACTCAGGGTATTGCAGCGCGCGGCGCTATCAATGGCGACGTTTTCGTCGTCAGCGCTATTGGTGGCGTAATCACCATTGTTACAGTTTTCGTCTTCTTTCCAATTGCGAAGATGTTGTTTGCCGCCTTCGTTACCGAAGATGGTGCCTATTCAGTTTCGGTTTTTGCCTCGAAGTTCTTTGATGACCGACTTTGGGGCTTGGGCTGTTTTGCCGGTGCCAAATGCGGCGCCGCGTGGAACTCTCTGTTTCTTGCAGTTCTTGTGGGCTTCATCACGACGGCACTTGGACTATGTTTTGCACTTGTCGTCACACGGTCAGGTTTTCGTTTTAAACGCGGGATGCGCGCGCTGACAGTTTTGCCGATTATCACACCGCCCTTCGTGATTGGTCTTGCACTGATCCTGCTGTTTGGGCTTTCCGGTTCGGTCACCAAATTTGTTGCCGAGATCTTTGGCGTGCAGCCTACGCGCTGGCTTTATGGTATGCCCGGGGTGCTGATCGCTCAGACTCTGGCATTTACGCCGATCGCCTTTCTGGTTTTGATCGGGGTGGTCGAAGGGGTGTCACCTTCGATGGAAGAGGCCGCCCAAACCCTTCGAGCCAATCGTTGGCAAACATTCAAAACCGTGTCCCTGCCTCTGATGCGTCCCGGCCTGGCCAATGCCTTCCTGCTTGGGTTCATCGAATCCATGGCCGATTTTGGCAACCCACTTGTCTTGGGCGGAAACTTCGATGTGCTTTCGACTGAGATATTTTTTGCCATCGTCGGTGCGCAATACGATCAGGGCCGGGCTGCTGTTCTGGCCATGGTGCTGCTGTTCTTCACACTTTCCGCCTTCTATGCGCAGCGCGCGTGGCTGGGGAAAAAGAGTTATACCACCGTTTCCGGCAAGGGCGACGCGGGTGTGCACCCCTTGATGCCGCGCGGCCTTGCCATACCGGTTCTGGGCATTGCAATTGCCTGGGCGGTTTTCACTGCCGTGGTTTACGGGATGATCATCTATGGAAGTATCGTCGAACTGTGGGGCGTTGATAACTCGCTGACGTTCAAGCACTACGTCACAGCCTTTTCGGTTCGCTTCGAAGAAGAAGGTATTCGCTGGACCGGAGCCGCCTGGGACAGTTTCTGGACCACAATCACCATTGCTGCCATTGCCGCACCGTTGACGGCCGCCGTAGGGTTGGTCACTGCCTATCTGCTGACACGGCAAAGTTTTGCGGGAAAGAATGCGTTTGAGTTTGGTACGATGCTCTCTTTCGCCATTCCCGGCACGGTTATTGGCGTCAGCTATATCCTGGCATTCAACGTGCCCCCGATCGAGATCACTGGCACAGGCGTTATCCTTGTCGTCAGCTTTATCTTCCGCAATATGCCGGTTGGGGTTCGCGCGGGTATTGCGTCTATGTCACAATTAGACAAGTCGCTTGACGAGTCTTCGCTGACGCTCGGTGCAAATTCCTGGCAGACTTTCAGGCGGGTAATTCTTCCTCTTTTACGGCCCGCTATCCTAGCTGCGCTGGTTTACAGTTTTGTCCGGGCCATGACGGCGATTTCGGCGGTGATATTCCTTGTTTCAGCAGAGTATGACATGGCTACCAGCTACATTATCGGTCGGGTCGAAAACAACGATTACGGTCTTGCAATCGCATATTCCACAACGCTGATCTTCGTGATGTTGGCGGCAGTCGGGATGTTACAAATCCTCGTGGGCCGTGTTCAGATCGGGCGACGTACACAACTCGGGACAGAGAAAACGACATGACCGAAACGACTATAGCAAGTAAAGCCGCGCCTGTTCGTTTCGAGGGGGTTTCGAAAGTGTTCGGCAGGGATGTGGTGGCTGTCGACAGCATCGATCTACACGTCCAGGCCGGCAAGTTGGTGACGCTTTTGGGCCCTTCTGGTTGCGGCAAAACGACGACGTTGCGCATGATCGCAGGTCTGGAAATGGCGACCTCGGGCCGAATTCTGATCGGCGACCGAGACGTGACCAAATTACCCGCTACCGACCGTGACGTGTCGATGGTATTCCAATCCTACGCGCTTTTTCCTCATATGAGCGTGCTGGAAAACGTCACGTATGGGTTGACCTTTTCCGGCTTCGACAAGCGCGAGTCCCGATCGCGCGCGCTGCATGGGTTAGACTTGGTTGGCCTGAAGGGCTTCGACAACCGTTTGCCAAGTGAACTCTCCGGGGGGCAGCAACAGCGCGTTGCCGTCGCTCGTGCGTTGGTTTTGGAACCGCAGGTTTTGCTCTTTGACGAACCTCTCTCAAACCTCGATGCAAAACTGCGCCGCCAGGTGCGCGAAGATATCCGCGCCATTCAGCAAGATCTCGGTTTGACCGTCGTCTATGTGACTCACGATCAGGAAGAAGCCCTTGCCGTTTCAGATGAGATTGTCGTCATGCGCAACGCTGCCATCGCACAGATCGGCACGCCGCGTAAACTCTATGATGCGCCGGTTGACCGGTTTGTGGCCGATTTCATTGGTGAGGCTAACCTGATCAGCTGCACTATTTTTTCCGTCAAAGGCGATCTAGCCACGATCGAAATCGAGGGCTATCAACACACACTCCCCTCTCGTGGCCTAACGCCTGGTCCCGCAACACTGGCCGTGCGCCCGTCACGGATATTGATTGGATCTGATATCGGCATCCCGGCCAAAGTTGCCAAGGCGACCTATGTTGGCGTGCGGATGGAGTACACTCTGGCCGGTGCCTTCGGGCAGGTATTTGCTGTGCAGGACGACGTGGACGAGCCACTGGAAATCGGCTCGGAAGTCAAAATGTCTTTTGCCGAACGTGGCCCCGTTCTGTTGCCGGAAGGGTGACGTGGGTAAACTTTTAGTCGTCTCTCACCCGGAGGTCGTCCTTGAGCCAGAGAAACCAGTCACCGAATAGGGTTTGAGTGAAATTGGCCGCGCCCGAGCCGACACATTTTCACAAAGTAAGACCATGTCTAGCGTGACAGATATCTGGTCCAGTACCGAGCGAAAAGCGTCCGATACAGACGCTATCCTTGCAAAGCCTTTGGGGCTGGTCACGAATTCCGAACCTGGGTTGGGAGAGAACGACCGAAGCACTACCGGGTTCCTTCCTCCCTCGATATTCAAGGTCCGCTGCTTACACCTTCTTCAAGGCACCCAAGTCCAGCTTCTGCAGTTGGGAAACAGCCCATGCTGCGCAACTGCGTATCGTTCGAACAGTCCTGTCAATCGTCAAAAACCACGACAGAAGAGACTTGGCCATTTTAAACCACGGCGCGGTCGGAACACTGCTTTGATGCCATCTTGCAGAGAAGAAAATCGATCGGCTGTTTGTGCAACCTGGGCAGGGCCACTTCTGGCGCGCGGATATTAAAACTCTTCAACCTGAATTCGGGTCGAGCCCGATTACCTGAACGACGTCATTCGTTCCAAGCGTCGTCGCAGATCATTTTCAAGGTCCCGAACACGGCCGGTGTGCCAGCGATCACGCGACCACCGTCCCGGATCATCCCGTCGGCGTCTTGATCCTCGATCTCGCCACCTGCTTCGGCGATCATCAACTGACCGGCGAGGCAATCCCAGGCGTTCATGTGCTCTTCAATGTACCCCAATAGACGTCCCGCCGCGACATAGGCCAGCGAAAGCGCACCGCTTGCATTGCGATGATAGAGAGCGCCACGTTCGATAAGGGCCGCAATCACCGGAATGACCTTTGATGCTTCGACCCGGTTCGAATAGCCAATTGAGACGGTTCCACTTGCAAGTTCCACGCTTGAGGCAACCTGCATGGCGTGTCCATTCAAAGTGGCACCTTCGCCTCGGACCGCCACGTAAGTTTCACCAACGTTTGGCTCGAAAATCACACCGACCTGCGTCTGACTGTCCGAAACGCCCGCTAAGACAATCGTCCAGGCCGGAATGCCATTGACGAAGTTCGTTGTCCCATCAATCGGATCGATCACCCAGTCAAAACCGCTGGAGCCAGCTTTTTCCGCGTGTTCTTCGCCATAAATCCCATCATCGGGAAAAGAGTTCACAATCTTTTGGCGAATGAAGGTCTCGACGTTGCGATCCGCCTCGCTGACCCAGTCTTGCGCGCCTTTTTGATCAATGACCAAGGTATCTCTGGAAGCAAAATACTCTAGTGCAAGCGCGCCTGCCTCTTCTGCTACCGCAACGGCGAAGTTTCTTCGTGCAATGATGTTATGCATAGGTCGGCTCACTTCCTGCTAAATGCAAAACCATCCCTAGTGGATGGGGTGTCAGAACACAAAACAGTGTTTGCCAGACAGAAATCCACTTTCTTCGAGTCGCCCGAGTTTCTGTCGAAAGAATATGCCAATTAAAGCACTCATTCACTTCCGTGCAGTGAAGTCGCATATTGCTCGTGACCATTGCCGGATTTTGAGAACGCTGCATCGCAGCACTTGAAGTTGCGATGACGGTCCGCATCGGGCTGCCTGCGAGAGCGGCCCAGAGATATTATATTTCAATGGCTTCGGAGATGGCCAAGGCATCTTCAAGTTCAACACCAAGATACCTGACCGTGCTGTCCATCTTTGTGTGCCCCAACAGAAGCTGGAAGGCGCGAAGCCCAAAGCTCCATATGCTGCGCTCTGCATCATAGTCCGCTTTCGTTCAGTCGATCCAATGAGTCAAATCACATGATCACTATTGTTCCCTTCATATGTGGATGAAACGCACAGAAATATTTTGTTTCCATACCTTTAGTAACCTCAACTTTGGCGCTGACACCGTTTGGGATCTCCCCAGTGTCCCATCCGAACTCATCGGCTGTGGCCGTATGTGGTGCCAGATCTTCATTGGTCCATTGAATGGTATCACCAACAGACACGTTCAGAAGCTTTGGCGTGAATGCGAATGCTTTGATCCTAACTTCGTGGACTACGGGTTCTGCCGCCCGGGCTCGCGTTCGGGTTAAAGCGAGAGCGGCCGCCGATGCGACCGCTCCAACCATTACGCGACGGCGTGAATGGGCTTTTCCCATCACTGCAGTGCCTCGACCATCATTTCGGCGTGGCCTTCATGGGCTTTAAAGATCTCAAGTCCCTGCTCGAACAGAGCCTTCACCTCGGCATTGTCGATATTGGGGATCATTGTGTTCTCCACCAGATCATTCACCGCCTGGTGATAGGCCAATTCATTGGCTGCATAAGCGGCATCAAACTCTGCTCCACGCAGCTTGACGAAGCCATCGATGATCTCTTCGGCATTGGCATTCAGCGTTTGGCTGAACGCATTGTCCTGCGCTGACGCGCCCAGTTTTTCGAGCAGGCCCAAGGCCGCTTCGTTCACGGCAGTATGGTCGCGGATCATCGTGTTTGCGAATTCATGGATGTCGTGGTTCGAAGACAAAGCCAGCGCCAGATAGGCATACCGAATGTCGATGTTGTCGGCCGTATAGGCAATGTGAGCGTATTCGAGATCGCTCATCTCGGCGACGTCCTGCGCAGAGGCTTGAGCGCCAGTCATGGCAAGTGCCACAGCAAATGCGGAAATCAGTTTCTTCATTTTGGAGACTCCACTGAGTGTTACGATGGCAATAGGAGTAATCCGAACCAGGAAGTGAGATATATGCGGGAACGTTCGATTTTCTGTGCAGATCGTTCAAGCTGCTGTACAAAAACGCCAAATACTGCCATGAAAATGCATGCTTGATTTGCTTAGCGATATTCTTACGAAACTGTCTGTTCAAGGCGCGCTTTATTTTCGAACTTCGTTGACCACCCCTTGGGGGATTGAAGTTCCCAAGTTCGAAAACGTCGCCCGATTTCATTTTGCTCATAGGGGTAATTGCCTGATCGAAGTTGAAGGATATGAAAAAGTGGTGGCGCTGGAGCAGGGCGATCTGTTGATTGTTCCGCATGGCGCGTCACACAAGTTGTACTGCGCGGCTGAAACAAGAAATGCCGTTTTGCCGCTGGACACGGTCATCGAACGGTCGGGATACACTGGGACTGGGGTTCTGGTTTACGGCGGCGACGGCGATGAACGTGACACGCAACTTATCTGCGGCCATTTTTCATTCAACCCTCATGCAAAACACATACTGTTGGAACGCCTTCCACCGATCATTCACCTAAGGAATTACGGGGAATCCGCTGGAAAATGGATGGAGGCGACACTGCGCATGATCGGAGATGAGGCCGGGGGTCTTCGCCTCGGTGGCGATCTCATTGCTTTGAAGATGTCAGAAGCCATTCTTGCGCAGGCAATACGTTCGTTTGTGGAAAGTGACGAATCCTCGAGGTGGGGCTTGAACGGATTCTCTGATCACCATCTGGCTCGGGCTCTTGACGCGTTTCACAAGGATCCAAGCGCATCCTGGACGATAGAAACAATGGCGCGCATTGCAGGCATGTCACGAACAAACTTTGCGGTTCAGTTTCAGAAAAAGATGGCGATGTCGCCAATGCAATACGTAACAGCTTGGCGGCTGGAGATCGCGAAACGCTGTCTTACTGATCCATCAAGTTCTGTTTCGGATGCGGCAGAACGCGCTGGATACGCATCGGATTCTGCTTTTGCACGCGTTTTCAAGAGGGAAATTGGGCTCTCACCTGCCGGCTTCCGTCGACAGATCACATTATCATCGGCGCAATAAACCGGACGGGATCTGTTGCGAAGTTTTAACTTGCCACAGTGATATCTTTGTACCGGCGGACTACGCCGCCAGCTCCGTAAATTGCCGAAACGGACAGACACCGGGCGTGATTTGCCCTTTGCGGATTATGTGCACCACTTCTATTCCGTCGAGCGTTTTGCCGTGGTTGTCGACGGCTGGGTAAAGATAGACCCACGCGCCTTTCCCCTTGATGTTGATCACACCATTCACGCTATAATAGGTATTGACAATGCCTATTATAGCACACAGATAGTGAGGCGTATCGTTAAGGTAGATCCGATGACTCGTACCATGCCAATTCGGCCACATATGTTTGACATCACAGCGGATGAAATCGCGACTTTGGTCAACCAGTTCTATGCGCGCATCAGAGTGCATCCTGATCTGGGGCCGGTATTTGACAGGGCAATCGAAGATTGGCCGGAACACGAAGAAAAGATCGCAGCCTTTTGGCGCGGCGCCATTCTACGAGAGACAGGCTATTCGGGTAACCCGATGCAGGTTCACCTGGCGAACTCTGAAATCCTGCCAGAACATTTTCGCTTGTGGCTTGACCTGTTCGAAGACACCGCAAAAAAAGCCCTTAAACCTGCAACCGCCGAAGCGTTCTCTCATTTGGCCAGCAGGATCGGTAAGGGCTTGTCATTCGGAATTGAGAACTTTCGTCGAGAGGCTGACGCTCCGCCGGTGTTGTCATGACGGTCTCTGTCTATACCAAAGCTCAGGTCATCTCTGATCCTCCCGCACGCGTTGTCAAACGTTGGCTGCAGGCGGGCTGGGGCGACGTGAAACGCAACCCGGGATATTCCTTGCTTTACGGTGGTTCACTCGTAGTTCTGGGGTGGATTTGCATTGCGGCCCTGATGCTCAACGATCTTGGTTGGGTTTTGTTGCCTTTGCTAGCTGGCGGCGTTTTGGTCGGACCACTTGCAACGATTGGTCTTTATTCCGTAGCAAGCGGTAAAACAGGGCTCAGAGCGGCCACAGGTCAGATTACGTTGGTGGGCGTCATACTGATGGTTTTTGCTCTCATCTGGATTCGCGCGGCCACAGTTATGTTCGCCATAGTTTACGGGCTGCGCCCATTCTCAAGCTTCGCAGATACGCTGCTTTTGCTGATTACTACGCCATCAGGATGGGCGCTGTTGATCGCAGGATCATTGGTTGGCGGGCTGTTTGCGGCATTAGGGTTTGCGGTGTCAGCGTTTTCATTGCCAATGCTGATCGACCGCAAGATCGATGGCTTCTCGGCTATGGGGCTCAGTTTCAACGCCACCACTCACAACTTCAAGCTTTGCTTGTGCTGGGGAGCCATCATCACTCTTTTGACTTTGGTTGGAATACTGTCCGGGCTACTGGGTTTGGTCGTGGTGTTCCCATTGCTCGGGTACGCGACCTGGCATGCTTATGCCGAGCTTTTTCATGGAGATGCATAAATGACCGAAGCGCTTCCAAAAGGCGTGGTGCACTATGCGACCTCGCGGTTCACGCATGAGACATTGCCAGAAAAGCTGCGCAAAGATCACAGCACCAAAGCGGGTGTTTGGGGTCAATTGGCTGTGCAACATGGGCAACTTCTACTGAGCCGGGATGACAAGGGTGATCTGGTTCTGGGCGTTGGGGCCACTGCTGTGTTCGCGCCACAGGAAACTCATTCGGTGAACCCGATTGGCGAAGTTGAGTTTGAAGTACGCTTCCACCAGCAGGAGGCGCCCGATGCAGCGTGAGAGTTTTCTTGAGGATGCTGCCGTCCTGTGTGCCCTTGCTTTGATCTTTGTCGGTGGCGTAGCCATACTTGGCTGGGGGGTTCCTACCGCCTACGTGCTGCACGGTTGGTTGATCGCAATAGCCGCTGGTTGGGGGTTGATGTGGATGATCAACCGTTTGAGCGAGGCCCCAAAGGACATCCCTTTAGAATACAATGACAAGGTCATTCGGTTTGGTGTCATCGCCGCGCTGATTTGGGCAATCATAGGGTTCACGGTTGGCGATATCCTCGCCTGGCAGTTGGCGTTTCCAGCACTGAACGGCGATATGTTCTGGTCGAACTTCGGCCGGTTGCGCCCGGTTCATACATCTGCCGTGATTTTTGGTTTTGGTGGCAACGCGTTAATCGCGACGTCGTTTTATGTGGTCCAACGTACCTCGCGCGCCAGATTGGCCAGTGAATCGCTGCCCTGGATGGTGTTCTGGGGGTACAATCTGTTCATGGTCCTTGCGGCGACCGGCTACCCCTTGGGGATCACCCAATCGAAGGAATATGCCGAACCGGAATGGTATATGGATCTGGTTTTGCTGATCGTCTGGGTTGGTTATCTAGGTCTGTACCTAAAGACGCTCTCTCGCCGGGCCGAACCGCATATATATGTGGCTAACTGGTACTACCTGGCCTTCATCGTCGTCATCGCGATGCTGCATACGGTGAACAACCTCTCGGTTCCGGTTTCCATTGCCTATCCCAAAAGCTACTCGCTGTTTTCCGGCACACAGGATGCAATGACGCAATGGTGGTATGGGCACAATGCTGTTGGCTTCCTGCTGACCGCCGGGTTCCTAGGGATGCTGTATTACTTCTTGCCCAAAGCTGTGAACCGGCCAATCTACTCTTACCGAATGTCAATTGTTGGCTTCTGGGGGATCACCTTTCTGTATCTTTGGGCTGGCTCACATCACCTTCACTACACGGCGCTACCGGACTGGGTTCAGTACCTTGGCATGACCATGTCGATCATCCTGCTGGTCCCCAGCTGGGCCTCTGTGTTCAACGGAATCCTTACGATCAACGGGGCTTGGGATAAGGTCCGGACGGATCCGGCGGTCCGGTTTATGATGGTCGCGATTCTGTTCTACGGACTGTCGACATTCGAAGGGTCGTTCATGGCGATCCGTCCGGTTAATTCGCTGAGCCACTACACGGATTGGACCGTCGGCCACGTACATGCCGGCGCGTTGGGCTGGGTCGCCTTCATCACCTTTGGTGCCATGTATAAAATGGTGCCCTGGATTTGGAAACGAGATGGCGTGTATTCATTGCGGCTGGAGGCATGGCACTTCTGGCTCGCCCTGAGCGGGACGCTGATTTACGTCGGCGCAATGTGGAACAGTGGCATCACACAATCGCTGATGTGGCAGACCTATGATGCGGATGGTGCGTTTCTTTATTCCTTCCTCGACAGTGTGATCGCAATGCATCCTTACTATGTCGCCCGTGCGATCGGGGGGCTGCTGTATCTGATCGGAGCGTGCATCGGTGCATACAACATCTACATGACGGTCAGTGGGCCGCGGCAAACCGAGACCAGGCAATCCGGACCTTTGGTCCAGCCGGCGGAGTAGCAGCCCATGAGTACACAACACCAAAAGCTCGAACGCCACTCACTTGGCTTTGCCATGGCCATCCTGCTGGTTGCATCAATCGGTGGCATTGTTGAAATCGCCCCTTTGTTCACCATCGAAAACACGGTGGAAGAAGTCGACGGTATGCGGCCCTACACTCCGCTGGAACTGGCCGGGCGCGATATTTATGTGCGCGAGGGCTGCTATGCCTGCCACAGTCAAATGATCCGCACCCTACGGTCGGATATCGAACGCTATGGGCACTACAGCCTCGCCGCCGAAAGCATGTATGACCACCCGTTCCAATGGGGCTCGAAACGTACAGGGCCGGACTTGGCGCGAGTTGGCGGTAAATACTCTGACGCATGGCATGTGGCGCATCTGGAAGCGCCACGAGAGCTGGTGGAAGGCTCGATCATGCCTGGTTATGCGTTTTTGTCTGACGCGCGGCTGGAAACAGGCCACCTGCCTGCCTCTTTAAGAGCCCTTAGCCGCGCCGGGGTGCCTTACACAGATGCTCAGATCGAAAATGCGGAAAAGGATGCTGCATGGCAAGCAGATGCCGAGCAATATTATGAAGGTGAACTGCAAGAAAGTTACGGTGAAAACGTTCAGGTCAGGGATTACGACGGGCACCCGAGTGAGTTGACGGAAATGGATGCCCTTGTGGCCTATCTGCAGGTTCTTGGCACATTGGCCGATCTGGATTCGGTAGATCACGAGGAGATTAATCGATGACACATGATACCGTTCTTGTCTTCTCCAAGACCTGGGGTGCAATCTACCTGCTGGTCGTCTTCCTTGCCGCAGTTGTCTGGACCTACTGGCCCTCACGGCGAAAAGTCTACGATGACGCTGCGCAATCTCCGCTGGACCATCAGGAGGATCAGCCGTGGTGCTAAAGGGAAAGGATCCGGTTTCCGGTACTGATCTGACCGGCCACGAGTGGGACGGTATCAAAGAGTTGGACACACCTGTTCCCTGGGCGGCCCGATGGGCTTTGTGGATCAGTATCATCATCGCAGCACTGTTTTGGGTGTTCTACCCATCCTTCCCAGGTGCGCGCGACTATGCAAAAGGGCTGTTGGGGTATTCATCCCGATCCGAGGTTGTTGCAGAACTTCAGCAAGCGAATGCTGATCGTGAAATGACATTTGCGCCTTTTGCGTCACAGGATCTCGAAGAACTGGCCGCAGACCCAACACTGGAGGCAAGGTATAGAGCGTCGATTTCCAAGCTTTACGCTGACAATTGTGCCGCTTGTCACCGGAATGATCTGAAAGGGCAGCCTGGTTTTCCCAATCTGGTAGACGGACATTGGCTGTGGTCAGGCGCACCGGAAGAGGTTGAGGCGACCATACGCTATGGGATCAATGCGCAGCATGACGATACACGGATTGCACAGATGCTGGCGTTTGGCGCAGACGGCGTGATCGAAAAGCAGCAGGTTGAAGAGGTTACAGAATTTGTCTTGGCCCTCTCTGGAAAGCAGCATGATGCGACGGCGGCTGGCACCGGTAGATTGATCTTCGAAGAAAACTGTGCGGCCTGTC
This sequence comes from Ruegeria sp. YTSA105, assembly GCF_059610225.1. Classification (NCBI taxonomy): domain Bacteria; kingdom Pseudomonadati; phylum Pseudomonadota; class Alphaproteobacteria; order Rhodobacterales; family Roseobacteraceae; genus Ruegeria; species Ruegeria sp. YTSA105. Next base: position 142,741 of record NZ_JBXWNE010000009.1, on the reverse strand, counting down.
ATGGCGATGACGGGCGCGGGGGCTATGAAATCGGCGCGCCCGATCTGGGTGATGAACGCTGGATCTATGGAGGCGACCGGGATGAGATTTACCATAGCATTTATCACGGTCGGCAAGGTGTGATGCCTGCGTGGGAAGGACGTCTGAGCGACGCCCAGATTCGAATGCTCACGTTGTATCTACTGTGGAATGCAGAAGATGCACCAAGTTGAAGAAAATCCACGATTCCGAAGGGCAATGTATCTGATGATACTGGTCCTTCTGGTCGGCTACATCGGGTTCAAGGCATGGCACCTTTCCATGGCTTTCGAGGCATGGGAAGGGCAGGCGATTGAAAAGGCTGTGCCTGGCGCGGCCAAGTAACAATCAAATTATTATAGGACTACAGTTTGCGTATTAATCGCTTGATGCCAGCGCATGACTGACTTCCAACGCTCGGATCAGGTTTTTCATGCCACGGTTTCCTTCCAATACGTCCTGTAAAGTCTTGGTGTCCAAGGCAGCAAAAAACGCCTCCTGAGCTTCGTTCAGAATTGGCAACAATCCACAAGCGGGCGTCATTACGCAACAGCCGCCGTCTTCCTTCATGCATTCCACCAAAGGTGTGCCGCGTTCGGATTTACGTAGCAGGCCGCCAATCGAGATCGCATTGGGAGGTAGGGCCATACGCATACCCCCGTTTCGTCCACGCACAGATTCCACATAGCCCTCGTGTGTAAGCCACTGAGAGATCTTGGCTAGGTGATTGAAGGGCAAGTTTTGCATAGTCGCGATTTCACGCGTCGACATCAACCCTTCTTCGTGGGTGGCAAGATGGATCAGGATGCGCAGGGCATAGTCGGAGAACTTGGTAATTTGCATAGTTATTCTTCCCATAAAAAATAGGCTTTGAAAATGCCTATTTTATTGACATCTTTTTCTTACCCTTATAATAGGTAATTAGAATACCTAATAGGAGAGATGGCTCATGCAGCCCGTTGTGTTATTGATCTCGCTGATCCTGATGGCAGTGCTGTCACTTGTCTTCTGGTTGGCCGTGCGGGCTTCTGATGGGCCGGAACCCGGACCCAAGGCCAACTCGAAACGTTCGGGCTTGATCTGGGCAATGACGATTGTCGGCGTAATTGTTGCGGTTGGCACATTGCGACCGTGGCCGCATGCCGTACGGTACATTCACAGTGACCCACGACATCACCCGCTATACACGCGCCAAATTGTTCTCTGATGTTGGCAAGAAAACGGATCTCTTCCTGCGCTTCTCGACCGTTGCAGGAGAACGCGGCGCAGCGGATGCGGAACGGGACATCCGAGGCTTTGCGGTAAAGTTCTACACTGAAGAGGGCAATTGGGATCTAGTTGGGAACAATACCCCTGTGTTTTTCCTTCACGATCCGCTGAAGTTTCCCGATCTTAATCATGCCGTCAAACGTGATCCGCGAACGAACATGCGCAGTGCGGAAAACAATTGGGACTTCTGGACTAGCCTTCCCGAAGCTTTGCTTCAGGTGACGATTGTCATGTCTGATAGGGGGCTTCCTGCAACCTACCGACACATGCACGGCTTTGGCAGCCACACATTCAGCTTTATCAACTCGGATAACGAACGTTTCTGGGTCAAGTTCCATTTCAAAACCCAGCAAGGGATCAAAAACCTCACTGATGAGGAAGCCGCGCAGATCATCTCTGGTGACCGTGAAAGCCATCAGCGTGATCTTTTCGACGCTATCGAAGACGGTGATTTTCCCAAATGGACGCTCTATGTCCAAGTCATGCCAGAGAAGGATGCGGGTAAGCCTTAGCTTCGATGAAAGTTAGTAGCCTTGGGGCAGAACTACTTGACGTTAGGGTCAGAATTGAATGACGCAAACTGCTCATTGCTTGAGGACACCCTCTGATGGGCATGTTTCTCATATCACGTCGCGGCGAGGTCACCCGCCGCTTGAGCAAGAATCCAGTCAACCCCACGCAGAAAATCGTCTATTGTCAGGGGGCTGTCTTCTCCGCTCGAGGCTGAGAGCACAAACCCATGTGCATAGTCGATCAGCACGTGAACAAGAACATCACCGCCATCGCTGTTTTCGAGTTGGTCCGTGCTGACTTTTAATTCCTCGGCCACGTTCATGAGGTCCGCGCTCATGAGCGTTACATCGTCTAGGATTGCACGGAGTAGATTGGCGTTCTTCAAAGCGCAACCATAGTAAGTCGCCATAATGCAGCGTGCGCGTTTGACCGGGTTGCCACCATTCACTCCATCCAAGACGCCTGCAAAGGCAAGTTCCACCAGATCGGACAATAGTTGCTTCTTGCTACCTGCGTGATAGGTCACGGCCATCGGAGTGACGTCAAGCTGATCGGCAAGTATGCGAAACGATAGCGCATCAACACCTTTGCTTTGGGCGATCGGCAATGCGGCCTGCAGGATCACTTGCTTCGAAAGGCGCTGTGCAGCCTTTGACGGTCGCCCTGGTGGAGAAGCTTTCGTCACCTGGTTTTCAGTCTGTAATCGAGATCTACCAGACCGGAGGAAAAGCTGCTAACCGAAACCAATTCCAGATCAACGTCACCTTCTGTTTTACCAAAGATCCGAATGCCTTCACCGATCAGAATGGGAACCAAGGTAATCTGCATGTCCTCAATCAGCCCGGCTTTGAGGAAGGATTGGATGATTGCACCGCCATCCACATAAACTCGATTGTAACCACGCGCGCCAAAATCCTCCATCAAATCAGTGGGTGTTTTGTCTGAAACTTCAACTCTATCGCGCAGTTCATCTGGAATGCCTGAGGGTTTCATTGAGCGACTGAGAACCACCACCGGTTTCGTGTAAGGCCACTCCCCAAATCCCAGAACTGTCCGGTACGATCCGGACCCCATCACGATCACGTCGACGCTACTCTGAAACGCGGCGAACCCGTGATCTTCGTCGGCAGTGGGTTGCTTTTCCAACCAATCCAGCCTGTGATCTGGCCTTGCGACAAAACCGTCTAGGCTCATTGCCATCATGATATGTCCTGTCGGCATCTTCTGGGTCCCTGTGATTTATTTATATGCTGTATAATAACGGCTCTGAGGATACTCAAGGGGAATGACTGCTACGATTGACCCAGAATCCAGTCCGAGAAGGACTGTACTGCGCCGGTTGGAGCGGAGCTATGCGGTTGAACCAAAAAATACCCATAGTCGGGCAGATCGGTTTCCGACAACCGAAACAGTCTTTCAGCATTTAGATCGTCCCGAACCAGATCATCCATCAAAGCTATTCCCTGTCCGTCGATGACTGCTTGCGCCCGGACATTTGGGTCAGGAACGATTAGCGCATCTCTCCTTGATTGTCGGGGAAGCTTTGCGACGTTCAGCCAATCAGACCAGGCGTTGCTGTCATCACGATCTCTCAGCAGCGTAAGATGCGATATTGCCTCTTTCATTCCTAACTCTATCACTAGGTCAGCTGCCGCCCGGTCACCCACAGGATAGGGCGGCATGGGCATGAATGGAGTAACGGTGCCGCCGATCCAATTCCCGTTACCCCACCTGATTGCAAGATCCACATCCTGCATCTCAGCTTCTGAAAACTCGATCATCGGTTGAATGCGAATCTGTACGTCCGGGTGGCTTTGCATGAATGACATCAGGCGTGGCGACAGCCAGCGCGCAGCGAAATAGGTCGAGACCCCAACGGTTAGAGAACGCGTTGAAATCCCCTTTAATGCATAAATTTCAGCTTCGATTTCTTCATATCGGGTCTGGCAGATCGCGAGCAGTTTTAATCCTTCACCAGTGAGTGTGACACCACGCGATGTGCGCTGGAACAGGATCACCCCAAGATCGGCTTCAAGCGTTTTGATCTGATAGCTGATGGCGCCCTTTGTCATGTTGAGCGCCGATGCTGCCGTCGAGAAGCTGGAATAACGAGCAATCTCGGCAAATAGCCTGAGTAAGTCATGGTGATGAAATCGGGTACTCATATTCTTAGTGTACAAATTTTCTAAACGCTAAGAGTAGTTTTTTTCGATTTTCAAACATGTTTTTAAGGTCGACAACCGCATTCAAGCTCGTGGAGCGATGAAATGAAGTTGGACTTGTTGAACGCAAAAGCAAAAACACCGACACCGGCGGGGCACCGCGGCCGCGCGCGCAGGCGCCGCTTGGCCCGTAGTATTGCCCCTCCTGAGAACACACCGTTCACAGGTCGCAGGATACCTGCATACAATCTACTAAGTGAAACGGCCCTGACCCGGATCGAAGATCAAGCCGATTGGATTCTAAGCAATATTGGCGTCGAGTTTCGGGGGGATCGAACGGCACTGGATCACTTCGCCCAAACGGGTGCCCGCATCGATGGCGATCGCGTGCGGTTTGAACCGGGTCATGTCCGTGCGCTTTGCGCTACGGCCCCAAGTGAATTTCAGTTGCATGGCCGAGACCCGGTCAGAACGGTGACACTTGGCGGTGACAACGTTGTGCTGATGCCGGGATACGGCTCTCCCTTTGTCAGCGATCTGGTGACGGGCCGACGATATTCGACGCTGAAGGATTTCCGCAATTTCGTCAAACTGGCCTACAGTGCGGCTGCCTTGCATCATTCCGGCGGCACGGTTGTCGAGCCGACAGATATACCGGTGAACAAACGGCATTTGGACATGATGCTGGCGCATCTGACACTCTCAACCAAGCCCTTTATGGGCTCTGTTACGGCACCCGAGCGCGTGCGTGACAGTATCGAGATGGCACGCCTCGCCTTTGGACGCGACTTCATGGAGCACCAAGCGGTGATGCAGGCCAATATCAACGTCAATTCGCCATTGATTTATGATGATACCATGTCAACGGCTCTGCGTATCTATGCGGAGGCAGGCCAATGTGTCTGCGTCTCCCCTGCGATTTTCGCGGGTGCCATGGGGCCGCTTTCGCCGGCGGCGGTGGCGGCGCAAACTCTGGCAGAAGCGATGGTTGGCATTGCGCTTGCGCAACTGGTGCGCCCCGGTTGTCCGGTGGTGTTTGGCTCGTTCCACTCCACAATGAACTTGCGCACGGGCGCTCTAACCTTTGGATCGCCCGAGGCGAACATGACCACGATGGCGCTGACACAATTGGGACGAAGGCTTGGCGTACCTGTGCGCTCTGGCGGTGGGCAGATCACCGCCTCCAATGCGCCAGATGGGCAAGCGATGCAGGACAGCACCGGTGCCATGTGGTCCACGCTTTTGTCCGGAGCCCATCAGGTCTGGCATGCGGCAGGCTGGCTCGAAGGTGGGCTTGTGATGTCCTACGAGAAATTCATCATGGATCTCGACCACTGTGGCGCGATGCTGAAACTGCTGCAGGGCTTCCAAACGAATGAGGAGGCATTTGGCCGTGATGCCTATTTTGAAACGGGCCCGGGCGAAAATTTCCTGTCGACCAAACACACGCTGCGCCACTATGCGGCAGCAAATTATGAGCCACAAATTTCTGACGCAGGGCCATTCGAAACCTGGTCTGAAAATGGTGCTCTCACGTCAGATCAACGCGCCACCGCGCGGTGGCATCAGATGTTGAACGATTACCAGCGTCCTGAAATGAAACCCGGCATACAAGCCGCGCTTGAAGACTTCGTGTCAGAACGCAAAGCGCGAATGCCGGATGAATGGTACTAGAACGGAATACCCAATACCTAAGAACTCTGCCGGGATTGCCAACTTGCTTGAGCAAGATTGAAGAACGTCGGCGCCTATGTCGTCAGGAGGACATTTCGCGGGCATAGCTGATCCAAAACTGGAAGGCATCTGATCGGGCATGGTGGTATAAAGCTGAAGTAGGTTGATAGCGGGGAGACGGGAGCTGATGGTGATCTGGTCATGGGCAACCAGAAATCTCTGAGTCTGCCAGAGTGACTTGTCGGGACCGATGATCTTTTCGCGTTTTCGGGTTGATTGGTGGGATCCTTCAATCCGGTTACTTAGACCCTTGTGCACTGCGCAGTGCTGGGCTCAGGTTTTGGAAGACACTGAACAATTTCAAAATTTGATTTCGAGAACGAACTCACTTCGGTGTTTCCAGTCGCCTTTGTTCTCGCTCTTTTCTTGTCTTCGCATTGAGACCGGCTCGGGCCTATTCAGCAATTTCGTTGATCAATCGTGTCTCGAGAAGTTGACCGTTCTGGTATAGGACCGGGTAAGCAATCGATGCAATATGACTGTTGAACTCCCGGAAAGCCCGCAATGTCTCTAGATGAATATCACTGGTTTCGAAGCTTTCCGTTGTTCCATGCTGCAACCGGCGCAGGTGACGCTTGCGGCTTTCACGTTCCACGCGTTTGATTTCGGTTTTCTCAAGGCTGAGAAGCCGGGCGCTTTCCAGATCGTCTGAAACAAGTACATTTGATGCCAGTTTCATGTTTGCAAGAATACCTTCATGCATCTGAACAAGTTCGGACCAGCCATCTTGCGAAAAGCTTGAGCCTTTGGCCCGCATTTCACCGGCCAATACAGTCAGGCGTTTGGCAACAACGTCACCCGCCGTTTCAAGCCTGATCGCAAACTCCATAAGGTCGCGTGCGGTTTTAGCATCGTGTTTTTCATATAGCTCAGGGGGTATCGCGGCGACGAAGGCTCGAATACCCGAGAGGCACCGGTTTACGTCCTCGTCAATGGCCTGAACTGACCGGATCTGTTCTTTGTCTCCGCTGCGGTAAAGTTCAAGAGCAGGACGGAACATGGTTTCGAGAAGATCGCTCATCCGCAGCAGCTCACGCTTGAGGCTCGGCAAGGCCTGATTGGGATTTGCCACGTCTTCCATGTCCAATGCGCTGACCGGTTGTGCGGGTTGCGACTTCTGTACTTTCTGCTGGTCTGGCAAGAGCCTTTCGAGCAAGTTCTGCCAGTGTCCACAAAACGGAAGGGCTAAAACCAAAAGCGACAGGTTGAAAGCAAGATGCACGTTGACTAGCATTTGCCCCCCTTGCGGGTCGCCCAAAAGCCCGGTTCGTAGGGCAAAATTTGCTGCAAACAAACTAGCCAACGCCCAACTGCCTCGCAGCGCCAAATTTGCATAGGGTATTCGTCGGGCAGTCACTGGCATTCCTCGGGTTAGCCATACCGGAATGAAGGCCGAGCCAAAGTTCGCGCCAAAAACCAAAGACATTCCGGCGGCAAATGGGATCGCTCCAATTTGCACAAGTGTCACACACATAAGGATGGCCGCAACCGAGGAATGCATGACGAAGGCTAAGGCACTCCCGACAAGAAATGCAGTGATATAGTCGCGCGACAAGTAATCCGCGACTGTGGGTAAAAATGCACTGTCCCGAATTGGGTCCATCGCCTCACGAAGGAACCGAAGTGAGATCAGGATAAAGGCAACGCCCATCAGAATGCGCCCTAGTTGTCGGGCTTTTTTGGCTTCGGTCTTGACGAATAGATAGCCTCCAATCGCCAGCAGCATTGGAATAAGCCAGTCCAACCGGAACGTAAGAATCTGGATGATCAGTGCTGAACCTAGATCGCCTCCGAGCACAATCGCCAGACCGGCAGGAAAACTCAACATTCCACTGGCAGCAAACCCAGAGGTCAACAGCGCCACTGCCGCCGAACTTTGCAGTACAACCGCCATCATCAGACCCACAAATGAGGCCTGCAGGTAACTGTGCTGTCGCGTCAAAACGCGCTGGAACGACGCTCCATAGCTGCGCTCAATTCCAGTGCGTACCATTCGAACTGCAAAAAGCAGCAACATCGTCGCGCCAGCAAGGCTGATTAAAAAGCTGACTATCGCCATGCTCTACCTCACTCCCACGGTTTGCTTGGAATAACAGGGTGCGCTGCAATCCTGCCAACCAACGACCGGAGACCGACCCGGTGATTTTGCGGACGAGTAATTTCGATAAAACGCTCAGCGCCCGAGTTTGCTGAAAAAAATCGGACGCGCCTGTTCCACCGGGAAAACGCATTCACTTTCTTGGTGGTAGGCAGTGGCCCTTGGCGCCATAATTGAGAATTGATCTCCACGTCCATTGACCACTGTTTTCCTGGAAGCAGAGAGAGCAACGGCGTGTTTTGCTCTAAAGGTATGGCCACAAAGATTAACATTCGTCCTTAATCGCGTTGACAACAATGTCGATTGCACAGTCGAGATCCTTGCGCGTGATCGTTAGCGGCGGTGACAATGTAAGCACGCACCCCTGACTGATTTTGTAGCTTAGGCCAGCTTCCAAACAAGCATAATAGATCCGCTCGGCTCGTGCATTTCCAGGTGTCTTGTCGGCACGGTCATCGACAATTTCGACACCAAACATCAGACCACGGCCGCGAATGTCACCGACGATCGGGATATTCTGAAGCTCACCCATCAGACGATCCATAGCGTGCTCGCCCAACTCAGCCGCCCGGTCAACCAACCCCTCATCTTCGATGATTTGTATTGTGGTAAGCGCGGCGCGTGCAGTCACCGGGTTTTTTTCGTGTGTATAATGTCCAATGGCAAAGTCTCCGCAGACGTCCAGTTTGGTTCGCGCGATACAAGCTGCAATCGGCAGGATGCCTCCGCCAAGTGCCTTACCCAAGGTGACGATGTCAGGGATAATCTCGTCATGCTCAAAGGCAAACATCTTGCCGGTCTTTCCAAGCCCCGTGGGAATCTCGTCCATGATCAAGAGAGCCCCGTGACGATTACACGCCTCCCGCACAGCTTTCCAGAAGCCCGGTGGCGGCACATAAGGCACCGCGCGCATAGGCTCAGCGATGACCGCAGCTACGTCTCCCTCGCGTTCTAGAACGAACTCGACCATTTTTGCACAAGCCAACCCACAGGTATCTGGGCCGGCGTGATTGTACGGGCATCGGTAACAGGCAAAAGGTGCCACGTGCTCTGCACCCGGGAGAAGCGGGCCGGCTATATGGCTGCGAAATGTCGCCTCGCCTCCGACGCTTGCGGCGCCAAAACCGGCACCGTGGAAGGCATCCCAGAAGCTAATTGTTTTGAACCGACCGGTGGCAGCGCGCGCTATCTTGAGAGCGACCTCGTTTGCATCAGAGCCGCCGGTCGTAAACAGCATTTTCCCAAGGTCGTCTGGCGCGATTTCGGCGAGCTTTTCGGCCAATTCAACCGCGGGATCATTAGTGAAGCGACGGGGTGCGAAAGACAGGTCATCCAGTTGCGCCTTGATCGCGGTGATCAAACGGGGATGTCCGTAACCGATATGATGCACTGAATTGCCATGGAAATCCATGTAACGGCGGCCGTCCAGGTCTTCGACCCAAATCCCCTCAGCTTTGGCAATGGTGCTAACGCATGGCGAGGACAGTGACTGGTGGAGAAACGCGTTAGCGTCGCGTTTCAGCAAGGGTGAAGATTTAGGCCCTATAGATTCCTTCATCCATGCTTTTCGCGCGCTGGAAGTATTGGATTCGCCTTCCGTGTGGACGATTTGTGACATGCTTTTTCCTCAACGCCGCTTGTGAAAAAATGCGGACCTCGCAAAGTCCGCCAGTACCAGGGAGGAACTTGTGGTGCCCCGACCCGGGTCGGGACGGGGCACAAAAACTAGCGTGGCCAGGGCAGCGAGTAAGTTTTTACGTTAGTAAAAAACTTCATTGCCTCGATGACACCTTCTTTAACCCCATTACCGCTGTCCTTGATGCCTCCGAAGGGGGACATTTCGATACGGTATCCGGGTTGTTCCCAAATGTTGCAGGTGCCCACGTTCAGACCGTTGATAAAGGCAATCGCACGGTTCAAGTCGTTCGTACAGACGCCTGAGCTGAGGCCGAATTCGGTACCGTTCGAAATACGCATCACCTCGTCGTCATTGTCCGGAACCCGAACGATGGGCACAATGGGGCCAAAGGTTTCTTCCATCACCAGCTCGCTGTCATGGGGGACCTTATCGACCACGATGGGCGGCAGTAGTGCACCCTGACGGCCCGGATGATAGAGGATTTCTGCGCCGTCGGCCTCGGCCATGTAAACGCGTTTTTCGAACAGTTCAGCTGCCTTGTCATGGATGACACAGCCCAGTTCGGTCTCGGGGTCTTGTGGGTCGCCGAACTTGATCTTCTTCGCCTTTTCCAGAACCAATGGCACAAACTTGTCGGCCACGCTTTCTTGCACCAGAATACGTTTGATCGCAGTGCAGCGCTGACCCGAATTGCCGGTGGCGCCTGCCACAGCAATGGTCGCGGCCTTCTCAAGGTCCGCGTCAGAAAGATCGTTCAAAACGATCAGAGGGTCATTGCCCCCCAGTTCCAGAGCTTGCCGCTTGTAAACACCTTTTTCGGCGATCATCTTACCCACCGGCACGCCGCCGGTGAATGTGATGATGTCGATGTTTTCATTGGTGATCATCTCGTCGCCAATGTCACCTGGCCAGCCGGTAACCACTTGGAACATCTCGGGTGGTAGACCCGCGTCGTAGAGGATGTCAGCTAATGTCAGCGCCGTCAGCGGCGTCAGTTCCGTCGGCTTACACACCATGCAGTTGTTGGTCGCGATTGATGGCGCGATCTTGTGGCTGACCATGTTAAGTGGATGATTGAATGGTGTGATTGCCGAAATCGCATTCACCGGCTCGCGCATGGTGAATATTTTTCGATCTTTGCCATTATGGGTCAGGTCGCATGAAAAGATCTCGCCATCATCCTTCATCGCCTCAGCGGCGGCGAACTGATAGACATCTTGCGCACGCTTGGTCTCATAAATCGCATGCTGGTGACAGATACCCAGTTCCAACGTCAGCCATTTGGCAAGGTATTCACGACGTTCACCAATCAACTCGCCCGCACGCTGCAGGATCTGGCTGCGCTCATACCGTGTGAGCTTTGGAGTGTAATTCGCCGCGACTTCGAACGCTTTGCGCGCATGTTCTGCCTTGCCGGCGGGTACATGCCCGACAATCTCGTTTGTGTATGGGTACAGAACCGGCACCGTTTCGTCGGTAAAGACGATCTCGCCCCCGATGCGCATTCCTTCATTGCGGATTTCGATTTTAGACATGGTTTGATCTTTCATGGATTACTGCGCCGCCGCTGTAGTTGCATAGAAAAACGCATCAAAATTGCGCAACTCGGGCGCAGTCCCCAAGTCGATAACCCGGTTTACGATGAATGGAACTTCCTGCTCGGTCAGTCCACCGTGGCTGCGCAGCGGCTCGTTGAGAGCGGCCAGATCGTGGCGGTCTTCAGAGGTACCGATACAGATGTTTTCACCCGAGACCATCACGATATCACCAATGCGGTCACCGGGCAGTTCAAAACGCTTGATCGCTTCTTCCTTGGTCAACACGTGGGTGATGCCGGGTGTAGCTTTCAGTTTGCCGATGATGTCGTTGCGATCCGCGTCTTCGGGCAGATAGCAGGTGGCAAACGACCCGAGTGCGCCGTGGTGCACCACATAGGGGTCCGTGATCGGCAAGATGACACGGGCCGCGTCCTTGCCCAGCCATTCATCCACCAGATCCTGCACATATACCACGCTGGGCGAGCCATCGGCGTGGTGCTTGGGCTTCATGCCGTGGTCGGCGGTGACCACGATGGCAGCGCCCATGGCGTCCAGTTCGGTTAGATATTTGTCAAACATCTCATAGAATGCCTTGGCCTCGGCCTGATCGGGTGCGTATTTGTGCTGCACGTAGTCGGTGGTGGTCAGATACATCACATCTGGTTTCCACTCTTTCAGCAACTTGACACCCGCAGCAAAGACAAACTCGGACAACTCTGCCGAATAGACCTCGGGTTGGGCCATGCCCAACCATGCGCTTGCTTTCTCCTGACCATGCTCAGCCTGGTTCGACGTGTCGGACTTTTCCGCAGAGAAGCATTTGGCCCGGTCGTCGTCGAACTTCAGACCCGCCCCCAACAACGCGCGCAGCTTGTCCTTCGCGGTGACTATGGCCACCTTGGCGCCAGCGTCATAGAACTGCTTGAACACGGTCGGTGCACGCAAAAAGCGCACATCGTTCATCATCACTTCTTCACCACTGTCCGGATCAATCAGATAGTTTCCACAGATGCCGTGCACGATAGGCGGACGGCCAGTCGCAATGCTGAGGTTGTTAGGGTTGGTAAACGACGGGATCACCGAATGGGCCAGCCGGTCAGTGCCGGTTTCGCGCATTCGCTTGAGAGTCGGCATCAGACCGTCAGCAATAGCTTTGTCCAGGTATTCTGGCTCACAGCCGTCAAGGCAGATGGCAATGGCGGGCACTTTGGGCATCGGGTAGACACGCTCGTTGGCTTCAACAGGGGTGTGGATGGTCATTTGGTTTGTTCCTTGATCCTTAAGCGGCCAGTTTGGCGCGTTCTTCTAAAGCTTGGAGAGGGGGTGTGGCACTCGACACACCCATTTTTTCCAAAGTTTCCTTTGCGGCAATTACAACTTTCCGCATAACCTTGTCGTCCATCTGACCGATGCACCCAACGCGGAAGCTGTCGACGACGGTCAACTTGCCGGGGTAAATGATGAAGCCTTTTTCTTTCATCAGATTGTAGAACTGATCAAAGACAAAGTTTTCATCGGCCGGGCAGAAGAATGTTACGATGATTGGGCTCAGCCAGCGATTGTCGAGCAGAGTTTCGAAACCCAGCTCACGCATGCCGGCGACCACAACATCCCTGTTGCTGGTGTATCGGGCTCCGCGACCGGAAACGCCGCCCTCAGCCGCATGTGCCCTGAGGGCTTCGATGAAAGCGGCAACCACATGGGTGGGCGGCGTAAATCGCCATTGACCGGTTTTGTTCATATGCGCCCACTGCGCGTGAACGTCCAGAGACAGCGAATGACTGTTACCCTTGGCATCCTCAAGCTCGTTCTTGCGCGCGATTATGAACCCAAACCCCGGAACACCCTCAATACACTTGTTGGCGGACGAAACCATTGCCTCATAGCGGACTTCCGTAGGCTTCAACTCGATCGCACCAAAGGCTGACATTGAGTCGACAAGAAGCTTGCGACCAGCGGCGTAAACCGCCTCCGATATTTCCTCTACCGGATTCAGAATGCCCGAGCTTGTTTCGCAGTGGATAGCAACGACATGGGTGATCGCGGAATCATTCGCCAGAATCTCGGCAACTTCTGAGCCACGCGGCGGCAGATAGTCGCCCTTGTCCAAAACAACATGATCGCGTTCCAGATACTCGAGCGTTTGCGCCGAGCGCTGACCGTAAGCGCCATTGGCCAGCACCAATGCCTTGCCATCGCGCGGAATGAACGAAGCCAGCATTGCCTCTACTGAAAACGATCCGCTCCCCTGCATCGGTACGCAGTCAAACTCATCGGCGCCCTCGCCAAGCAATGCCAAAAGACTGGAGCGCAACTCCTGGGTCATACCCCGAAAGTCATCATCCCAGCTTCCCCAATCCCTCAACATGGCTTCTTTCACGGCGTATGACGTGGTCAAGGGGCCAGGAGTTAGTAGATAGGGCTCGCCGAGACGCGGTTGTTCAATTTGAGGAAAAGAAGACGTCATAACCAAGCTCCAGATCAACGTTTCAAAGACACAGTTGCAGCAACCGCAGCTATATGTGAAATTGCAAATATCAATCTAATTATAAGCTCAGCCTATGCTCGAACCTTCAGGAGTTTGAAATGCGACATAGCCAGCTCAAAGCCTTTCATTTCGTGGCCAAATATGGTGGGTTTTCGCGTGCTGCAGAGGCGCTTTTTTTGACGCAGCCAGCAATCTCAGAGCAAGTTCGCAAACTTGAGCAGGATCATGATTTGTTGTTGTTCAAGCGTGAGCGAAAAAGAGTGAACCTAACCCCGGAGGGGACGCAGCTTTACCGGTACACCAAGCAGTATTTTGAGATCGAGGATCAGATCGAGGACTATCTGTCAGAAACGAGGGCTGCGATCGACGGCGAGCTGCGGATCCTTGCCGATTCCGCGCACCACTTGACCGACTTTCTGGGACCGTTCCGAGAAAAATATTCGAACATTACGATTACCGTCCGCGCTGGCAACACCGAGGACATTTTGGAGGAGCTCAGATCTTACAATGCAGAAATTGGTGTTGTTGGCAGCGTGTCTCCCGGCAAGGACATGAGTGTTCTTAGCCTCGGTTCGACCGAGATCGTGGCATTCACGGCCCGCAGTTTGCTTCTCGCCTCAAAACCTACATTGTCCCTCGCAGAGCTGGCGGAGTTGCCTCTCATCTTCAGGGAACAGGGATCAAAAACACGCCAAAAGCTCGAAGATGAAGCCAGTAAACGGGGGGTGCCGCTGAAACCGGCAATTGTGGCCGAAGGAAGAGAGGCCGTCAGAGAGTTGGTGGCATCAGGTGCAGGTATCGGGTTCGTGTCCCAGGCAGAATACGGTCACGACGACCGTCTCAGACAAATCAAGCTGCAAGACGTCGACCTGCAAATGGGAGAAAGTATGATCTATCTCTCCCAACGGCGTGAGGTGAAGACCATTCGCGCCTTCATGAAATTCGCCAATTCTGTTCTAGAAGAAAAACAAAACCCCATCAATCAGTGATCGGTGGGGAGATGCCTAAATGGGTTTTCTTGTTAGCGGGTTCGCCAGGCTTGCGTGCGACCGAGGACGCCTTTGGAAGCAATCAGGTGGATGATCCGCGCTGCGGCGTTTGTGTAGAAGATCATCATCCCCATTGCGGCAGCCGGCGCAATATCGCCTGCATCGTCCATGTTTAGCACTGCAATAGATGCCAACGTGGTTTTGGGCGAGTATAGGAACACAACCGCAGATACCGTCGTCATTGCGTTTACGAACAGATAGATTGATATGTCCAGCACGGCTGGCAGGCAAACAGGGACCGTGACACGGGCAAACAACTTCATCGTCGGTTGCTTGAGCGAGGCTGATACCGACTCGAATTCTCTGTCCATCTGCTTGAGCGCTGTCACTGCCGTCAGGTGCGACACAGTATAGAAGTGTGTCACCGTACAGATCACCAAAATTGCCATTGTTCCGTAGATACCGTTCAGCGGATTAGACGGGCTATTGAAGAAGAAGATGTATGACAGGCCCAGTACCATGCCCGGGATCGCCATTGGCAGCATCGCGAACATCTGAAAGATCGATCGACCTGTTCTAAACCCGTTCGACTTTTCAACCAGATAAGCACCAAAGAAGACGACTGAAGTACCGATCACCGCCGTCAAAAGCGCCAGCTTGATCGAGTTAATGTAGGAGCCCCAACCGCCACCATCCATCTTGTTGAAATCGTAGTTCTTCAGGCTCAGGCTCAGGTCGTAGGGCCAAAACTTGATTAGCGCCGCGAATTGGCACACAGCCAGCAGCCCAACGATGAACAAACCGATCAGACAGCAATAGACTAGAAAGAACCGATCTGCCTTTCGATTTGGGGTTGGCTGGTACGGGACCGACCGGGCCGACAATAAGGCAACCTGCTTTGATTGCACCATGCGGTCGATCGCGAACGCCAGGATTGCCGGGATCACCAGAACGACCGAGACTACGGCACCCATTTCAAAGTTCTGCTGGCCGATCACCTGCTTGTAGATATCAACCGCCAGAACGTTGAACTGACCTCCAATCACTTTTGGCAGACCAAAATCAGTTATGACCAGATTAAATACAACGAAAGCGGCCGAGATCAGACCATATCGCGCGCCGGGAACGGTGACCGTCCAAAAAGTACGCCACGGCGTTGAACGCAGGCTGACTGCAGCTTCGTATAGTCGTGCATCAGAGATCGCCAGCGCCGTTGAAATGATCAGGAAGGCGTGCGGGAAGGTGAAGAACACCGAGCCTATCACGATGCCAATCGGACCATAGATACTGGCGCCGAACAGCAACTCTTTTATCATGCCCTGATTGCCGAACAGATAGACCAGCGCGATCCCGGGCAAGAGCGAAGGCACCAGGATCGGAGCCATCGCAATCAGACGAAACACACCCTTGAACCGCATGCAACTCCGGTTCAGCGCATAAGCGAACCAGAACGCCAAAGTTACTGTGACAATGGTGCTAATTACAGAAATCCAAAGGGAGTTCTTGATAGAATTGAACAGTGCCGGGGTTGAGAAGTAGTTGACGAAATTTTCCAAGCCTCGCGATTGAACTGGCCTCAGCTGAACCCGCCGGAACTGATTGGAATCGAGCGTGACCCAATCCGTATTGTCTTGCAGCGTAGAACCGACAAGAAACCGCCCGGTGTCGCTTGTGTTACGGATTTGGTACATGACCGGACTGCGAAAGCTGAAATCGGGAAAAAGCTCGGTTACCGATAGCCGCCCGTCTGAGCCGGTAGACAGTTCGGTGCCTGAAAAAGCCCCGATTTGTTCGTTCAGTGTGTCGGCTGACAGGATGGTTCCGTCAAATTGCCCCGCTTCATCACTGACCTGAAACTCGTATTGTGACAACTCCATCCGATAGGTCGAGAATGACTTGGAAAGCATCGTGTAAAGCGGCAGGACCAACGTCGCGACCAGATAGAGTGCGATCACGATCATGCTGCCGCGCATCAGGATGTCATCCCTGCTGAGCTTGGGTTTGATGTCAGGTCCGGCTGGAAGAGTCCCCGGGTTGGTTGAAATCTCGCTCATGCTGCCGTCTCCGGAACATCGAAGGCCATTAGCCGGTTTTCGGGCAGCTCAATCACCATGGTCCTACCCTCTTCCAGTTCTAGGCGGCGCACGGCATTGATCGAAAAATCTGCGATCAGTTCCGAAGATCCAAATCGCTCGTTGCTTAAGCGGCATCGCCAGAATGAACCGAGGAATTCCATTTCATCGAGAGTGACGTCGATGCAATTCCTGTTGCCGCCGGTATCGAGATAACCAGCCTCATGCGGGATGATATCCTCCGGTCGGATCGCCGCAATCGCTGGCATTCCGTCGTTGAACGTGTGGCTGAGGCACGCAAAGGTCTTTTCGCCGACACTCAATCGACCACCCTTGGTGACCTGAGACTGGATCTGGTTCATTTCCCCGATGAAGTCTGCCACGAACAAGTTTGCGGGTTCTCGGTAAATTTCTGTAGGTGACCCCACCTGCTCGATAACCCCATGATTCATGACCACGATCCGGTCCGCCATCGCCAGCGCTTCTTCCTGATCATGCGTAACCATCACAGTAGTCACACCCAGTTTGCGCTGCAGCTCTTTGATTTCGTGACGTAGATGGACGCGCACCTTTGCGTCCAATGCCGAAAGCGGCTCATCCAGCAACAAGAGACCGGGGTTGGTCGCAATGGCGCGGGCCAACGCAATCCGCTGCTGCTGGCCACCGGACAATTGCGCAGGATACTTTTTGCCTTGTTCAGGCAACCCAACCAAATGAAGCAGTTCGCTGACACGAACGGCAATATCCGATTTGCTGCGACCAGTGTTTTCCAAGCCGAAAGCAATGTTCTTTTCGATCGTCAGGTTCGGGAACAAGGCGTAAGACTGAAACACAATCCCGAAATCACGCTCTGACGGCGGCAGATTTGACACATCCTTGCCGTCTTGCATGACAGTGCCCTTGGTTTGCAGATCGAGACCCGCAATCGCCCGGAGCAAGGTTGTTTTGCCGCAACCCGACGGCCCCAGAAAGCAGACAAATTCGCCTTCGTTGATTTCGAGGGATATGTCCTTGAGTGCAAGAAAGCTGCCGAACGCCTTCCACAAATTCTGGATGCTTAGATACAGTTCACCGGGTGGGGTTTTCTGAAGCACGGGAGCGGTCCTCATATCTGCACCTCGGGAACGGCCGATCTGGGCCGGTTGAAGCCGGGCGCGCTGGTCGCGTTGTTTGGAAAAATAGAGTGGTGTGCAGAAGAGGTGCTTACACCTCTTCTGCAGGTTGGTTTACTTCGCTTCAGACTTCCCGTCATAGCGAGACTGCCATTCTTTCAGTATCGCCGCGCGGTTGTTGGCGGCAAATTCAAAGTCGTTATCGATCATCGCATCCAGAAGACCTTCAGGGAAGTGCTCGACCGGTTTTGCGACGCCAGGATAGGCGACAACGGCGTACCCTGTGTTGTACATCTCGTTGGCTTCCTTGGTGACGGTGAAATCAACCAGTTTCTGCGCGGCTTCGAGATTTGCAGTACCGGCAACAATAGCGGTCGCTTCCATGTCCCAGCCGACACCTTCTGACGGGACAATGATCTCAAGCGGCGCACCATCAGCTTTCGACTTAGCACCACGGAAAGCAAAAGAGATGCCAATCGGGATCTCACCTGCAGCAGCCAGTTTGCACGGCTTTGAACCAGAGTGGGTATATCGCGCGATGTTCTCGTGCAATCCGTCCATGTACTCCCAGCCGCCTTCTTCGCCGAACATCTGCAGCCAACTTGAAACATCAAGGAAACCAGTGCCCGACGAGTTCGGATTTGGCATGATCACCTGATCCTTATACATGGGGTCTGTAAGATCCTTCCACGAAGTTGGTGGCTTCAGTCCCGCCTTCTCGGCCTCGACGGTATTGTAGCAAACTGCCGCAACCCAAGCGTCCATGCCAACCCACGCCGGAGGATTGTCGCCATCGACAAATTTCGCGTCTAGGTCGCCAACACCCGCAGGCGCGTAAGGCTCCAGCATACCTTCGGACTTGAGCAACAACAGCGAAGTGGCTGCGAGACCCCACACGACGTCTGCCTGAGGGTTGTCCCTCTCGGCCAACAGTTTGGCGGTGATGATCCCGGTCGAATCCCGCACCCAGTTGATTTTGATGTCCGGATTGCTCGCATTGAACGTCTCAGCGTAGCGCGCCAGGTCTTCAGCTTCGACGGCTGTGTAAACTGTCAATTCGGTTTCAGATAACGCAACTGTAGCAGTCAAGGAGCTTACGGCCAGGGCTGCAAGAAATTTGGTCTTATGTTTCATCGTGATCCTCTGTCGGTTGATTATTCTCGGGAACGCCATTCTTGAGCAGCGCTTATTTGCAGTTCCATGCTCCGGCAGTGTGACAGATAAATAGATCAAGAAAAATCGATTATACCTTCCACATCATAAGCAAAACCTATGTAAGGCAATCCGCCCTAGCGCTCGGAATTGAGTGTCATACCCCATTGATATGAGATAGGAACTCTCCCTGCACCAGTCAGCCAAGAGTTTCGTTCAAATCAGCGCGCTTCGGCATTGGCCCATCGAACGGGCGGTGGGCTACGAAATCCGAGGCTACATACTGCTACCCGCAAGCACTATTCAGCGGAAGAGAAGATCAGGATCGTTCTGGACAGGCTCTAGGGTGAAGACAGCATTGCGGAGCTGTGCTGCCGGGCAGGCATTGCTCAGAGTCTGTACTATAGCTGGTCCAAAGAACTCCTTGAAGCTGGCAAGAAGCGCCTCGCGGGCTATAAGATACGGGCGGCGACCTTATCCGAAGTTAAAGACCTGCGCCTTGGACTCGTTATCCCGCAACTTCCTTCTCCTTAGTCCAACTTGTACGTCATCTTGTTAGGGCCAGAACCACAATTCCAACTGCCACGATTATCGCCGCCAGGAGCCTGTTGGATTTTGGACCCTCACCAAACCACATCACACCTATTATTGAAGCGAAGATGACCGAACTTTCTCGGAGCGCTGATACAACACCCAACGGCGCGAAACTCTTAACATAGAGCACCAGACCATAGGCTAAGCCGGAAATGATTCCTCCTGCTAAACCTGACCAGACATATCTCTTTGGAAGTGCGATGAGGCGTTCCCATCGAGTCGAGAAGATGAACCCCGCCACGAAGATCTCAGCCACGAACAATACCGTGATATATCCAAGCGTATTCCCTGACAGTCTCACGCCAATACCGTCAACCAAAGAGTAGGAAGCAATCATCAAACCAGTTCCGAATGCCGCCGCGATGCCTACCCAGTTCGTGCCCTTTCCAAGTCCGCCAAAAGACAGGCAACCGATGCCGGCCGAAATGCAGACAATACCGATCCACGCGCCCCGAGGAAGGAATTCACCGGCAAGAAAGACCGCTCCCAACGCCACTAATATGGGCGTTATCCCGCGCGATATGGGGTACACCACCGATAAATCGCCGTAACGGTAGGCCGTGTTGAGAAACCAGTAGTATCCCCAATGAATCAAGGTGGAACCAATAATGTATGGAATTGCAGCCATTACTGGAAAGCCCGTAAAAGGAAGCACGGCAAGCGCAGGTATGGCATGCCCGATCGAGATTAATCCCAACATAATGGCCTTGTCAGGCGCGCCCTTTACGACCGCATTCCACAGCGCATGAAGGAAAGCCGCAAACAGTACGATGAGGATCGCATGTACTGTCATTGCTCGTCGCAATCAGCGAAAACGCCTTGTAGACACATATGATTTTGCACCTCTATGCGCTCTGCTTCATGCGCTGATCGACTGGCGTTCTACTAAATCTTTGCTTGTATCGCTGCGAAAGCGTCGTACAGGAAACAAATCCACAGGCCAATGCAATTTCTGTCATTTACAGGTCAGTGAATTCGGCGATGGCATGAGCCTTCTCCAACCGCTCTGCCATATAGTTTGGCTTTGAGTTCGTCATGGTTCGTAACGAGGTTAGGCATTGATTGGCGGTCAAAACTGTCCGGCTTCCGTGTCTTGAGAGAATTCAATCAGAATTGAAGAAAACGTATTATTTGCGAATTGAACGCCGCAGGGCTCTATACCCGCCTCAAGGCCAAATCCGTTAACCATATTCAACACGCCAGCAGGCAGGATATCCGCGATCAGTTCACAGAACACCATGATTGTCGTTGGCGTTGCTTGGCCGGATTCAGGGCCACGCAATAGCCAGCAGCTCCAGATTGTCTGCCAGCTTTTGCACTATCCGCGTGAGAACATTCGCACGCTCGGTCACGCTGGTCGAACCTCAGGTATCGGCAGTCGAATGCGCTGGGTCCAGCGCGGCCTCAACGTCTGAAGCATCAGACCGTGCGATCTGGCCAATGGGCTGGACGGGAATCGGGCTTAGATTGTCAAAATACCGGCCTGCCTTTGGCTTGCAAAAGTCGCCTCCGATCAAATTGTCATAACGGGATGCAGGGGGCGAGATACTCGTTACCGCCTGCAGATTGGTCATCTCATTCATTGATTTTCTCCATAAGTTCACGGTCGGGGCTTTTGATATCCCGCGCATCGGCTGATGCAGCGGTGCGGAACCCGGCCTACCGTTCTTGTTGTACGGCGACTTGGCTAACATGATGAATTTTTGGAATGTATCCGAGCACAATAGTAATACTTTGGTCGCTGCTTGGGTCTTCCTTTCCGCAATCGCCGAGAGCGCCAAAAAATGTGCCTCGAATGTAAGCGCTTGCACGAATCAAATGTAAGCGCTTACAGTGTCGCTCAGAACTGCAACCTTTTCGGATCCTGTTTTATGTTCCTTACCGCCTCGCTGATCGTCTTTGTCATCTACTTCGCCAACGTCGCTCTGGGGGCCTTTGCAGCAAGCGCATTCCTTGGGGACGTGGGCGAAATGCTGGTTCTGTTTGCCGCGTCGATATTGTTTGTCGTCGCCATTCTTCAAAAAGAGGCTGACCGAAACAAAAAGAACGGCAGCTAAGGATTTCTGGGAGGAAACATAATGGACAAAGATCGCAAGGACCTTGCGTCGGCAGCACGCCGAAATTTTCTGAAATTGACGGCAACAGGCGGCTTCACGGCGGCCATGGTAGCCGGTGCTGCGGGGACGTTGTGGTCAACTGAAGCTGCAGCGCAAAGTGCCAGCGAAGAGCGCGACCGTGAGGCTGCCGCGGACCATATCATGGTTCTGGCAACTGCCTATCCGGTCGGTGCGTCGCGTGGTTATCCAATCATGCAGCTGGACCTGAAGGAAAACATCCAGAACGCGACCAACGGCAAGGTCTATGTCAAACTCGCGCCTGGCGGTCAGCTGGGTGCAGGCGGCGCGCTGGTGCAGGCGGTGCAGGGTGGCACAATTCAGGCAGCACAGCATTCGCTTTCGAACTTCGCGCCATTTGCCTCGACCGTTGACCTGATCAACATGCCGTATCTGTGCGGGTCGAACCAGCGTTTCACAAACCTCGTCAACTCGCAGTTCTGGAAAGACTCGGTTGAGCCGAAGGTCGAAGAAAACGGCTTCAAGGCGCTGTTTTATATCAACATCGACCCCCGTGTAGTTGCCATCCGCAAGGGTGGCCCCGGACCGGTCCTGACACCTGGCGACCTGTCCGGCGTCAAGTTCCGCGTTCCCGGCTCGAAGATGCTGCAGCAATACTACCGCATGGTTGGTGCAAATCCGACGCCTGTGGCCTGGGGAGAAACCCCGTCTGCGATCAAACAGGGCGTCGCTGACGCGCTTGACCCGTCCGTGGGTGCGCTCGAAGTCTTTGGTTTCAAAGATATCCTGAGCCATGTGACTTTCACCCAGGCCGTGCCAGACAGCCAAGTTTATTCGTGCAACCTGGAATGGTTTAACTCAATGCCCGCCGACGTGCAGGAAGGGATCATGTGGGGGTCCGAGATGACCTCGCACCAGAACCTTGCCAAAGTGCCATCGGCCCGCGCCTACGCTATGGCCGAACTGATCAAAGCAGGTGTCGAATTCCACTCGCTCAGCGAAGAGCAACTGGCCGAATGGAAAGCCGCTGGTGGCTACCAACGGTCCGAATGGGACGAGTTCAAGATCGATCTGGCCGGGTCCATGGACAACTTCGCCAAGATGGAAGAAGCCGCAGGTACCCAAGGCAAGTACTACGTGCATGACGCTTAACAGTCGGGTCGGGCGTGCCTCCACGCGCGCCCGATCACCAATCTTTCCCGCCTCAGTAAAAACCAAACGCGTCAGCGCGGTGCGTTTTGCTAGGCAAATCAGCAGGTTCTCACATGAGCTTTTTGCGCCGAATTGATAGAGACGCCGAGCGCTGGTTGCTTCTGGTCTTCTACGTGATGCTTGTCATCACCATGGCGATCGAGGTGCTGCGCCGGGAAATATTCTCTTTTTCCTCGATCTGGGGCGAAGAAATTGTGCGGTACTCCTTCATCTATCTCGCATGGATTGGTGCTGCGGCTGCAGTGAAAGAGCGCGCGCATATCCGCATTGACGTGCTGATGCACTACCTTGGGCCGCGTCCGAAGGCTTTGCTGTTTATCTTTGGCGACCTGGTGATGTTCGGTGTTGCTGTGATTGCCCTCTATTGGTCCTACGAAGCCGTGCATGTGTCAGCCAAATTCGGGTCGGTCACGGACGGGCTGCGCATTTCCAAAGTATGGTTCCTGATGGCGGTTCCATTGGGGTTCGGCCTGATCATATTGCGGCTGATTCAATCACTACTGCGCGACATCCATTCCCTCAGAACGGGCAAACCCGTTTTTGAGGGCGACACACTCTTTGATTGAGGGATGATTTGAATGCTTTGGCAAACCTTTGATCAAACCGTCGAGCTGGGTTGGGATTTCTATCTCCCCGTTATCATATTCGTCTCGCTGATTGCACTGGCGGTTCCGGTTTGGGCCGCCATCGGGACCTCGGCGATCCTGATGTTGGTCATGTCCGGCGACCTTCCCTTGAGCCTTGTTGGCGAAAAGCTGTTCACCGGCATTGATGCCTTTGCGCTGACCGCGGTGCCGCTGTTTATCCTGACAGGGGACGTGCTGGTCCGAACCGGGCTCAGTCGAAAATTCCTTGATGTTGCCGAGGCATTGACGTGTTTCACCAAGGGTGGTTTCGGGTCTGCCACGGTTCTTGTCTGTGGCATGTTTGCGGCCATTTCGGGATCGGACGCAGCTGGTGCTGCCGCGGTCGGACGTATGACTATCGCACGCTTGGTCGAAAGCGGCTATCCGCGCCCCTATGCCTGCGCTCTGGTGGCGGCGGGCGCCTGTACCGGCATTCTGATCCCACCGTCGATCGCCTATATCATCATCGGCCTTGTGCTCGGGATATCCGCATCGACCTTGTTCCTTGCGGCCTTGATCCCGGGGATCGCGATCCTGTTGTCGATCCTGATTACGAACCTGATCGTGAACCGCATCTACGCCTATGAAGGTGGCGGACAGATGACGATGGCCGAATGGTTGGGTAATCTGGGCCGTGCTCTAAAATCCGGTTGGTATGCGTTTATCGTGCCGGGTATCATCTTTTACGGCATATTCTCGGGCCGCCTGACACCAACAGAAGCGGGTGCAACGGCGGTCGTTGTGACAATCATCATGGGCTTTATTCTGCGGACGCTGTCCCTTGCGGATTTTCCCGCCATGCTGGTCAGTTCGGCAAAGGTGAACGGCGTCATTCTTCCCATAATCGCTTTCTCGGCTCCCCTGGCCGAAGCGCTGGCCATCATGGGCGTTCCGCAAGGTTTTGTGACATCGGTGACCGGGCTGACGGATGAACCATGGTTACTGATCCTGCTGATGATCGGAATCCTGATCGCCGCCGGTTGCGTTATGGAAACCACGCCGAATATCGTGATCCTTGCGCCTATCCTGAAACCACTCGCGGACAACATCGGCATGAACGAGATACAGTTCTGCATCATGATGATCACAGCTCTTGGCGTAGGCTTCATCACGCCGCCATTGGGGCTCAACCTGTTCGTGGTGTCTGGCATAACCGGGGAATCCATCCTCAAGATTGCCGCCCGTGCCGTTCCCTTTGTTCTTTGCATGTTCTTGGTTGTGTTGCTGATTGCTTATATGCCAGCGATTTCGACTACGTTCTTGCCCGAAATCTACAAGTAGGACCTCGCTAAGATGAAACGTGAATACCTGAAAAAAGCGACCCTAACCGCTAAATCGGATGCTTCCGAAGTCCACGAGACGGTCAGGACAATTCTGGCTGATATTGAGGCAGGCGGAGATGCAAAGGCTATGGAATACGCCGCCAAGTTCGATCAGTACGAGGGCAATGTCCTTTTGACTGCCGAAGAAATCGAGGCGGCAGGAGCGCTTGTGCCGGAGAGGCTGAAAGCGGACATCCGGTTTGCGCATGACAACGTCAAACGGTTTGCCGAGGCGCAAAAGGCCACAGTATCCGATGTCGAGGTTGAAATCGTACCGGGCATGATTGCGGGGCAAAAGGCTATCCCTGTTGATGCGGCGGGCTGTTATGTGCCCGGCGGTCGCTATAGCCACATTGCTTCGGCCATCATGACTGTGACAACGGCCAAAGTTGCAGGTTGTCGCCACATTACCGCCTGTTCGCCACCCCGTCCCGGTGTAGGAGTTGCCCCGGCCATCATTTATGCCGCGAACCTGTGTGGCGCGGACAAGATTATGGCACTTGGTGGCGTTCAGGGTGTGGCTGCAATGACGTTCGGACTGTTTGGCCTGCCCAAAGCCAACATCCTCGTGGGCCCCGGCAATCAGTTTGTTGCAGAAGCCAAGCGCATTCTTTTTGGCCGTGTCGGGATCGACATGATCGCGGGCCCAACGGACAGTTTGATCCTTGCAGATGCAACAGCTGATCCGCATATCGTGGCAACGGATTTGGTAAGTCAGGCCGAACATGGCTACAACTCGCCTGTTTGGCTGGTCACAGATGACCGGGTGTTGGCCGAAAAGGTGATGGAGCTTGTGCCTGCCCTGATTGATGATCTGCCCGAGGTGAACCGCGACAACGCCTTTGCCGCTTGGCGTGACTATGCCGAAGTGATCGTATGCTCAGATCGCGAAGAAATGGCTGTTTGCTCCGATGATTACGCGCCCGAACACCTGACAGTGCAGGCCGAAGATCTGGATTGGTGGCTTGAGCGGCTCACATGTTACGGCTCGCTGTTCCTTGGGGAAGAGACGACCGTTTCCTATGGTGACAAAGCGACGGGTACCAATCATGTGCTGCCAACGTCAGGGGCCGCCAACTATACTGGCGGTTTGTCAGTCCACAAATACATGAAGATTGTCACATGGCAGCGTGCAACACGCGAGGGTGCCAAGCAGGTTGCCGAAGCCACAGCGCGCATTTCCCGCCTTGAAGGGATGGAGGGGCACGCCCGTGCTGCGGATGTTCGTCTGGCCAAGTATTTCCCGGATGAAGCGTTCGACCTGACTGCAAATGGCTGACCCACGATCTCTGTTTGACCTGACTGGCCGTGTGGCCTGTGTAACCGGCGCCAGCTCCGGCCTCGGGCGGCGTGCGGTCATCGCACTGGCAAGCGCCGGGGCCCGCGTGGTGGGCGTAGCCCGTCGCGAAGACGCACTGCAGCGCTTGCAAAACGAGGTCGGCAAAGATGTGGACTACGTTGCAGCGGATGTCGCCGACCGTGATGCACTCTCAAACTTGGTAGAAGCGGTCAGCGCACCGTTCGGAGCGCCAGACATCATTGTGCACGCCGCGGGCATCAACACCCGTCAGACGGCGGATGACGTGACACCAGAAGGTTGGGACCAGACCGTGGCGCTGAACATCTCGGCCCCGTTTTTCCTGAGCCAGGCGCTGGTGCCCGCGATGAAGGCCAAGGGGTGGGGGCGGATCGTGAATTTTGCCTCGCTCCAAACCACGCGCGCTTTTCCCGGTGGCATCGCCTATGGGACGACCAAGGCGGGCATTGCCCAACTGACCCGCGCTATGGCCGAGGCGTGGTCGACCTATGGCATCACAGCCAATGCGATTGGGCCTGGGTTTTTTCCGACAGAACTGACCGAGGCCGTCTTTGCCGATCCGAACCGAGCCACGCGCAATGCCGTCCAGACCTGCATCGGACGCAATGGCCGTTTGGAAGACATGGACGGCCCCATGCTGTTTCTCTGCTCGGACGCGTCCGGTTACGTGACCGGACAAACCTTGATGGTCGACGGAGGGTTCACAGCAAAATGAAAGCGTTGGTCTACGAAGGTGTCGAAACGCTTGGTGTGCGCGAAGTCCCTAACCCGACGGTCGGCCAGGGCCAGTCGCTGGTTCGTATCGAGGCCTCGGGCATCTGCGGGTCGGACATGCACGCCTACCTCGGCCATGACGACAGGCGTCCTGCGCCCTTGATTCTGGGCCATGAGGCTGCGGGTGTGATTGAGGGCGGCGCGCGTGACGGCGAACGGGTCACGATCAATCCGCTGGTCAGCTGTGGCACTTGTCCCGCGTGTCAGACGGGCCGAGATAACCTGTGCCCGGACCGTATGATCATCTCCATGCCGCCGCGCGAAGGGGCCTTTGCTCAATATGTGGCAATGCAAGGCAGCAATCTTATCGTGGTGCCAGATCATGTTCCGTTGCAAAAGGCTGCACTGGCCGAACCTCTGGCCGTCAGTTGGCATTCCATACGGTTGGGGCTGACGGGGCTTGATCCGGGTGCCAGCCGCACCGCGCTTGTACTGGGGGGCGGGGCTATTGGTCTTGCCGCGGCCCTTGCCCTCAAGGCGCAGGGGGTCGATGACGTAACTGTTGCTGAACCAAGCGACAAGCGACGCACATTCCTGGAAGATCAATGCCTAGTGAAATCTGTACCCGCAGGGGCAGGGCAGTACGGCATCGTGGTCGACGCCGTCGGATACGCGGCAACACGCGCCGCAGCTTCTGCCATGGCTGAACCGGGGGGCGTCATCGTCCATATCGGCCTGGGCGAAGACACGGGCGGCCTCGATATCCGGCGGATGACCTTGCAAGAGGTGACGTTCATCGGAACCTATACCTACACACCGGAGGACTTCCGGGATACCTGCAGCGCGCTTTTCGATGGCGCGCTTGGCCCGCTAGACTGGGCAGAACATCGCAGCCTGAATGATGGACCGCAGGCATTTGCCGATCTACGATCGGGAGCGGTTGCAGCCCCCAAGATCATCCTCGATCCGTGGGCCTGACACTTATGATCACCAACCAAATGGAGACACTTCATGTACTATAAAATCCTCGTCCCGATGGCGCTGGACCATGGCGTGTCGACTCATACACTTGAGATAGCCAACGCGCTGAGTGCAAAGGATGCCCAGATCTTCGCCCTTCACGTTCATGAGGCGCCCCAAGGCTCTGTCAGTGCATATCTGGACGAAGAGATGGTTGCCGCCGGGTTTGAAAAAGCGCGTGCTGATCTTGAGGGCAAATTGTCTGGACATCCCGGTGTCACGCCTGTGATTGTAAAAGGGCATTCGGCCCGCACTATCATCGACTATTCCGAGGCGCATGGCATCGACTGCATCGTGCTTGGATCCCACAAACCTGGTCTGAGAGATTATTTCCTGGGCTCCACAGCTGCTCGCGTCGTGCGGCACGCAGGCTGTGCCGTCCATGTGCATCGCGCGTCCTCTTGATGACGCTCTCCTCTCCTTTCAAGAAAGGCCCTTCTGCAACATGAACATAGACAAGAAGATCACCGATGATCTTGTCGCGAATGACATCTCGTTCGTGACGACGGTGCCCTGCAAACAGCTTGCGGGCGTTATCGAGGAAATAGACCAACACCCCGATATCTTCCATATTCCGTCGAACAAGGAAGACGAGGGCATGGGCCTGTGTGCCGGTGCGTGGATGGGTGGAAAACGCCCTGCGATCATCATGCAGAACACAGCCATTGGGGTGACGATCAACACTCTTGCGACGTTGATCCAGTATTACCGGATGCCGCTGCCGATGTTGATCAGCTACCGCGGAGAGCTGCGCGAACCTGTGGCGTGCCAGGTGGAAATGGCGGTGCATACCAAGGCGCTGCTGGCGCAGATGAATATCCCCACCTACCACTTCCATCACCAGAAGGATGTGGAAGAGCTGGATATGATCCTGAAGTATACCTTTATGTGCAACAAACCCGTGGCAATCCTGACCGATGCCAATTTCTGGGGAGGCTATGGCGACCAATGATCCGTTCTGAAATCCTCAAGGAAATTGCACCTCAACTTCGTGATCAACTAGTGGTCTGCAACATTGGCATCCCCAGCCAAGAACTGCATGCCATCGACGATCAACCAACGAATTTCTACATGCTCGGCACGATGGGCCTCGCTTCGTCTATCGGCTTGGGTCTGGCGCTGGCGCAGCCTAAAACCGTGATCTCTATCGATGGGGACGGGTCGGTGTTAACCAATCTGGGCACCTTGCCAACCATTGGGAACAATATGCCTCCGAACTTTATCCTGATGATCATCGACAATGGATCATATGGATCAACCGGTGATCAGCCGACCTATACCGGGCGCAAGACCGACTTGGCGGGCATGGCGCGTGCGGCCGGATGTGACAATGTCGTTGAAGTGCAGGATGTTGATACCGGGAAAGCATTGCAAGAGGCGATGGACGCGCAGGTTGGCACCGTCATGATCGTGAAGTGCGACAGTGGAAATGCCAAGATGCCGGTCATCACGATGGACCCGGTGATCATCAAGGATCGCTTTATGAAAGCAGTGGCTGGTTGATGAACCGCGCCGCGCGAATTCATTCCAGTGAGGATGCGCGGCGTTTGGCCAAGGCACGTCTGCCTTGGATGGTGTTTGACTATATCGATGGGGCCGCAGGGTCAGAAACGGGGGCTGCGCGTAACCGCGCTGCTCTGGATGGCATTTGCCTTGAACCCCGGATACTGAAAGATGTCAGCCATCGGTCTTTGGACATGCCGCTGTTTGGCAAGATTGCCAAGCGGCCCTTTGGCATTGCGCCGATGGGGATGTGCAACCTGTCCAGACCTGGTGCCGATCTGATGCTAGCGCGGTTGGCCGCGCGCGAATCCGTGCCTTTGGGGGTCTCGACCGTGGCCTCAACCCCGCTGGAAAAAATGATCGAGGTTGCCGAAGGGCACGCGTGGTTCCAGCTTTATTTCAGCGGGGACGGAACGGGGTCATTCAAGCTGGCAAAGCGTGCGCAAGATGCCGGTTACGACACCCTGATCGTCACGGTTGACGTGCCCGAGGTTGGTCGCCGACCGCGTGAGTTGCGCCATGGTTTTACCATGCCATTCCGTATCGGACCCCGCCAATTTCTGGACTTTGCCCTGCACCCGCAATGGTCGCTTATGTCACTTGCCGCAGGTCGCCCGCAGATGGCAAATTTCGAGATGCCGGGCTTTGAGTTCGACCGCACCGAAAGCCGCGCGAGGGCGACTTGGACAACATTGAAGGCTCTGCGCGATTTGTGGCAGGGCAACCTGGTAGTAAAAGGCGTGACCAACGCCGAGGATGCGCTGCAGCTGAAATCCGAAGGCGTTGACGCCATTCAAGTATCAAATCATGGCGCACGGCAACTTGAAAGCGCACCCGCTGCCGTTCACGCGCTGGGCCGGATACGAGACAGCGTTGGTGCGGATTTTCCACTATTTTACGACAGTGGCTTACGATCTGGCGAAGATGTTCTGAAAGCCCTCGATCAGAGTGCAAATTACGTGTTCTTTGGCCGCGTATTGCAATTTGCCATCGCCGCGGCCGGCGAAGAAGGTTTGCATAGACTGTGGAATATCCTCAGCGAAGAGTTGTCCAGTGCACTTGCTCAGGTTGGTCGGACGAAACTGACCTGAAGCAACTGAACAAATGTGAATGCCGTCGGTAACGCCTCTAACGCAAACAATCCGGATGCCGCTACGAATTATTTTGCCCCGGACGCTGTGTTCGACTGCGCCAGCGGCCCGAGGTGTTTGCCCGCAGGTTCGAGAGTGCAAAGACCCTGAATTGGGAAGCGTTGGGAAACCTAAGCAACCATCCATTTCAGACGCGCATGCGTGCGCTTTGCAGGAATCGAAAGCCGATCACGTTTCTTTTGCCGACCGCGATTTTAGCCAGTTTACGACTTGCATCACCGCGTGTTGGTTTGCGGCCGAACGCTCTATGAGGAGGTAAAAATCGCTACCACCGATGTCTCTTGCCGCACCAACCTCTACCAGGCGTCCTGCCTCAAGATCTCGGGAAACCATGAAACGGCTGACAAGGGCCACACCCTGTCGCGCGATGGCAGCGTCAACCGCAAGCGCTGTCTGGCTTAATCGAAGGCCGCGTTGCGATTTGTCACGAACCCCTAGGTCTGCAAGGTATCGCGGCCAAAGGTCATGCGTGTCATGAATTTTGGGCAGGTGTGCAAGGTCATCTGGTGTTAACGAATCGAATGCGTCGCTGATAAACTCGGGTGCAGCTACGGCAATCACCTCTTGTCTGAAAATAAGCGCCGCCCGAAGCGCGGCGCCAAACGGCGGCGATCCCTGCCGGACGGCAAGGTCGATCCCGTCGCTGTGAAAGCTGGAGACTTTTTCAGTGGCCATGATCCGCAAGTCGATTTCCGGATGGCTCTCTGCAAAGTCCGGCAGATTCGGGATCAACCATCTGGCAGCAAAAGTCGGGGTGACGCTTATTATAACCTTGTCCGGTTCCGGCTTTAGCTCGGCGGTTGCAGATCTAAGGCTCGCAAAGGCAACCGATATACGTGCGTGATAGCTACGGCCAACCGAGGTGAACTCCAATCCTTTGGGCACCCTTTCGAACAATGTGACTTCTAGGTGAGCTTCCAGCAGTCGCACCTGCTGCGCCACCGCCCCTTGTGTTACGCCCAACTCATCGGCAGCGGCGCGGAAACTGAGGCGGCGCCCAGAGACTTCGAATGCCCGTAAACCGTTGAGGGGAGGAAGATCAGCCATGAGACAATAGTATTTCTACTGTAATGAAACATCAAATCTCAATCGAATGACCCATCGAAACAGGATATATTTCGCAGAATACATAAGGGGAATCGTCAGATGGCAGTAGAAAAAGTAGCTTTGATTACCGCGGGCGGGAGTGGCATGGGGGCTGACGCGGCGCGCCGGCTTGCCAAAGATGGCTTCAAAGTCGGCATCCTCTCTTCTTCGGGTAAAGGCGAAGCACTCGGCGCCGAGCTGGGTGGTTTTGGCGTCACTGGTTCTAACCTCAGTGGTGACGATCTGACTGCTTTGGTCACAGGCGCGACGGAGCGTTGGGGCCGCGTCGATGTCTTGGTCAATTCCGCCGGTCATGGCCCGAAAGGGCCCGTATTAGAGATCGGTGACGATGACTGGCATCAAGGGATGGAGGTCTATTTGATGAATGTGATCCGCCCAACACGGCTGGTGACACCCTTGATGCAGCAACAGGGCAGGGGGGTGATTATCAACATCTCTACTTTCGCGGCGTTTGAGCCCGATCCGCTGTTTCCAACATCAGGCGTCTTCCGGGCAGGATTGGCCGCCTTTGCCAAACTCTATTCTGATAAATATGCCGCAGAGAATATTCGCATGAATAACATCCTGCCGGGTTTCATCGACAGCCTGCCCGAAACAGAAGACCGCAAAGCCCGGATTCCGATGGGGCGTTACGGTCATGCTGCGGAGGTCTCTTCGCTTGTCTCATGGCTGGCGTCTGAAGGCGGTGGCTATATGACGGGTCAAAACTTGCGCGTTGACGGGGGATTGACCCGCGCTGTCTGAGGCAACGTATCTGTTAGCACAACATCAAGCCTCAATGCATTTGCGCATTGCCTGAGGCAGTACAAAAGGAAGCGGGCCGGTCGGCACCATGCCGATTGGTAGGTTGATGCCGTAAACTTGCTGCATCAGGTCGTCGGTGAGGATATTTGAAGGTGTGCCAGAGCCCCAGACAGTGCCCTGTGACATCACGTAAACACAGTCTGCAAATAGCGCGGTGAGGTTCAGATCGTGCATCACCACCACCACACCTCCACCTTGGGCGGCAAAATCGCTTGCGATACCAAGGACCGTAAATTGATGCGCGATATCCAGGCTGGCAACCGGTTCGTCCAGTAAAAGCCAGCTGGGATGATCGGCCCGTTGTGCCTGCCAGACCTGCGTCATAACACGGGCTAACTGTACGCGCTGCTGTTCACCCCCGGACAGGGTCTGGTAAGACCTCTGCTCGAACCCGGCTAGGTCGACATGTGCCAGGGCGGTAGTGACCGAACTGTCATCTTGTGCGGCCAACCCGTTTGCCAGCCCCAGTCTGACAATCTCGTGCACTTTGAAAGGAAAGGCCACGCTGGTCGATTGTGGCAGCACGCCCCGTTTTGCGGCCAGTTGCCAGGGCTTTAACTCTGAGATGTCGTGGCCATTCAGGGTGATGGTTCCGGTCGAGGCAATCTCTCCGGCCAATGCCTTTAGTAAGGTCGACTTGCCCGATCCGTTGGGCCCGATGATTGCGGTGACCTGACCGGGATCGGCCTTGAAATTCACGTCGTGCAAGATGTCCTTTCGGCCCAGGCTGACGCAGATGTTCTTACCTTGCATGATTTACATTCCCATAATGCCGTGGCGGCGCAGGAGGATCCAAAGAAAGACCGGTGCGCCGAGAATTGCCGTGACGATCCCGATTGGCAGTTCCGCCGGGGCCACCACGACCCGGCTGATCATGTCGGCGCAAAGCAGCAGACTGGCACCCAGCAGGGCGGAATTCATCAAAAGCCTGTGGTGGTCCGGCCCCGTTGCCAGACGTAGCAAATGGGGGACCACAATTCCGATGAATCCGATGCCGCCGGACACGGCAACAGCGGCCCCTGTTGCACCGGAAACTGCAAGAATGGCGATGTTCTTGCTGCGCTGA
The DNA here is from genome assembly GCF_059610225.1 of Ruegeria sp. YTSA105. Classification (NCBI taxonomy): domain Bacteria; kingdom Pseudomonadati; phylum Pseudomonadota; class Alphaproteobacteria; order Rhodobacterales; family Roseobacteraceae; genus Ruegeria; species Ruegeria sp. YTSA105. The sequence goes on along the minus strand of NZ_JBXWNE010000009.1, from coordinate 109,445 downwards.
ACCGGGATGCCCATGTGATGGGCCACCGCCTCTCCCATCGCCAGGCCGTTAAGCGCGCGAGCCAGAAATTGTGTGCTTGCAAGGGCAACCAAAATGATTGGCGCAGCCGAGGCGATTTTGGTCCAGGTTGCCCCAGCTAACGACCCCATTCCCCAGAACGTCAGGTCGCGTAATTGCTGATCATCGGCCATGTAGACCAGAACACCCGATGCGGCGCCGGATAAGGCACCTAATGCAATGCCGGCCAGTAGCATGGTTGCGACCGATGTCTGCCCCCCGCTGGTCGAGACACGGTATAGGATCAGAACAGACGCCCAGCCACCAAGAAAAGCAGCAATGGCCACTAACCCGTTTCCTGTCCAGACCAAAACCGACACTGGCAAGTGGCTGCCAAGGATGATGGCTGAAATTGCGCCCAGACCTGCGCCCGCGCTGACGCCGACAATTCCGGGGTCCGCCAACGGGTTTCGGAAAAGCCCTTGCATGACCACCCCTGAAACAGCCAGTGCGGCACCGACCAGAATCCCCATGGCAAGCCGGGGCAATCGTATGTCCCAAAGGACAATCCGATTCAGGTCAGACAGGGACCGCCCATTGATTAGGTCGATCACCGCCATGTTTAACGACGCATCCGAAGCACCGACTGAAATGCTTGCGGCGCTGGTCAGGCCAAGCAATACCAGTAAGGCCAAGGTAACCCGCCGTGCGGTTGCTCGCCGATTGTACCCGGGTGCCTCGGCGCTCATATGATCCAACGTCAGCGTCATGAGCCACCTTCATCCTGCAGGGCTGCTGACAGATCAGAAATGGCACTGGCGGTTCGAGGGCCAAACCCAAGAAGATATGCACCCTGCATGCGGATCAGCATCTTGTTCTGGCCCGCCGGGGTCAGCTTGACTGCGGGCAGTGAAAAGAGCGCGGCATCCTCGGTATTATGATCACCCCGCCGATCCATCATAAGGATGACATCAGGCGCAGCCGACACCAGCGCTTCGGGCGTCATTGGCTTGTAACCTGACACTTTGGCGGCGGCATTTACACCGCCAGCCAATCGAATGATGCTGTCTGCTTGGGTATCCACACCTCCCACTGTGATCCGGTTATCCTGCACCGACAGAACAAACAGAACCCGTTTCGGGTTGGATCCTGCGGCACTACTAGCCGCCAATTCCGCCTGATTGATCTGGCGTATGGTTTGCGCTGCCAATCCCTCGGCAGCAACGTCAGTGCCCAGCACGGCCCCAACGGTTTGGATTTTTTCGACCACGCCTTCCAGAGAGAACTCATCCTTGATCGTGACGTATTGCACGCCCGCTTCCTGCAGAACCGCAATCGCCTCTGGTGGTCCTGAACCTTCAAGCGCCAGGACCAAGTCTGGTTCTACCGACAAAACGCCTTCGGGCGACAGCGCGCGTCGGTATCCGATATCGGGCAGGTTCATCGCTTCTGTCGGGTAGGTTGATGTTCGGTCGCGACCAACTAGCCTGTCTTGCTGACCCAGAGCGTAGACGATTTCAGTGATGGAACTGCCGATCGCGATGATCCGCTTTGGTTCGTCGTCCGCAGCCTGCGCGACCTGTGTACTTAGCAGCATAGCCAAGGCAGGCCAGATCACTCGCATCCTGTTCATGTCAGCGCGGCCTCGGGTTGTGGTTCAAGTTCGGCAACCAGCGCGTCCCAGACCGGGCGATGGTCGGTTTCGCCAGTGCGCAGACCGAATATCTGGAAGATCAGCCCACCTTCGGCATCGAACGCCTCGACAGAGACGGCGGGGCCGCGCTGCGTCGGTTTGGTGACAGCCCAGACCTCTGCAATATGGTCCGTCCTCAGATGCAAATTGAAACGCGGGTCTAGCACATTGAACCAGGGTCCCATCTGCTTGATCGTTCCGATACGGCCACCGTGAATTTCGATACATCCACGATTGCCAACAAAGATCATCACCTCAATCTCCTTGTCGCACACCTGTTCGAACATTGGTGATATTACCGACGGCGTCAGTTCCCTGACGAGCGGTTGGCCGGCGATGCGATAGGCCCCCAATCGGTTCATCTTGAGCTTTGAGGTCAAGCGCATGAACTGGTGGGTGTCCGTCATCTTGGCCCATTCCGCACGTAGGATTTCCGTCTTTTCGGGGTTGGACTTGGGCGCTTCGGTCGGTCGGCGCGGTTCTAAATCAAGAGTTTGCGATTGGTCCTCAGACGCAAGGGCGCTGACAAGCTTATCCCAATGGTCCAGATCCGATCCTTCGCGCAGGAATATCTTGTGCACCGCATCGCCTGCGGCATCAAAGACCTGAAGCGAGCGTTTCACACCGCTGTCGGTTTTGCGTTCGATCGCAAAGGCATGGACCCAATGGCCGGGAAACATGCGCAAATCAATCTCATCTGTCAGAACCATCGAGGCATGAGCACCCGAATGGTAGTTGTCGTATTGACCGACCTTTTCGATCACGCAGGAGATATTGCGCGTCAACCCCATAACCTCTCCCAACCCGTTGAGCATTGGGAAAAGGTCATCAAGTTTTGCCGTCAGCCGTGTAACGTCGTTCCCGGCGAAGGCAGCGACCAACTGGCCTTCGGTAAGTCCAATCGATTCTGCCAGATCGCGGTCACGTTTGCCGCTGTTTTGCGCATAGGTTGCACGAATTTGAGCCGGGGTGTTAGGCACCTGTTCCGTCATGGGTTTTCCCATCTTCGAGTTGATTTTCAGAGGTGCTGGCCCGGCAGCCGAATTGTTCGGGTGCCCGCTGGCGAGAGTCGGCGATGCGACAACGATTTATTGTTGACTGTTTTAGTAACCTTTATTAACGAGCACAAGTCGCCAAAAAAAGGCGGCTCCAAAAAACAATAAAACAGACTGACCAAAGCCAGCATGGCGCAAGCATTTCAGGTCCTCCTACTGTTTCGAAGGGACAGAGATGCGTGTGCAAATACGGAAGATAGCTTTGCTGGGAACGGCTTCGTGCCTCAGCATGATTGCGGCTGGCGCTATGGCGCAAGACCAAGACGATGGTTTCCTAGGCACCCTGATACTTGGGGAAAGCAAACGAGAGATTCAGACAGACACTGCCGTGCCGGTCACAAATATTGATCAGGAAGAGATCAACGACCGGCAGGCCAATACGGTTGCAGAGCTGATCGACTCGGTTCCGGGGGTAAGCCTGGTGAACGGCTCGACCCCTCAGGGATCGGGCATCAATATTCGCGGCTATGGTGCAAACGGCACGTTCGGAACCGACCAGAAGGTTCTGATCCTGGTCGATGGTGCCACAACGGGCGCGGAAGAGCTGTATCGGATCGGCAACCAGCTTTTTACTGACCCCCAGCTTTACAAAAGCGTCTCGGTCATTCGGGGCACTGTCGGGTCATTCGAATATGGGTCCGGGGTTGTTGGCGGTGTCGTTCAGCTGGAAACCAAGGACGCGTCAGATTTCACCGGTGGCGAGCCGGGTTTTCGGTTCCGTCAAACCTTTGAGGGGTATTCGAACGGCAACGGTTTTGCCTCGTCCTCTATCCTGGCTTGGCAGCCGAATACCCAAACGGAATTCCTGTTCAACTACACCTATCGCGATCAGGACGATCAGGAGGATGGAAACGGCAATACGATCGGCAACAGCGCGTTCACGCTGCCGTCGCTTCTGGCTAAGGGCAAATACAGTTTCGGCAACGATCTCGAACATTCGTTCACCGCATCCTACAACCAGTCCACATCTGAAGAGCGCGACGTCCCTTATGACTCGTTTGGCACCACGTCGGATGCCTTTGGTAATGTAGACCGTGATATCGAAACAAAGATCGGTATCCTGCGGTATCAATATCAACCCACTGGAAATGATCTGGTCGATCTGGATGTGAACCTCAGCTATTCTGAGCAGGCGATCGAAAGCAGCTATGTTTCCGGGTCTTCCAGCCTTGAAGGCACGCCATTCTTCCCCGGCATTCAGGCCCTGGCAGATGCCACACATAACTATGAAACGACAAAGCTGACGATCAAGAACACGTCGTATTTCCAGACCGGCATCGCCTCGCATGATCTGCGGGCTGGGATTGAATTCATCAACCGCGAACGGTTGGACGCGGCATCGGCCCCGGGTGGAACCGACCGTCGATTTGCCCTGTTTGCTGTGGACGATGTGCAGATCGGTGACAATCTGACGATTACCCCCGCGGTGCGATATGAGATGCAGGACATCGACGGTGATGACGCCGCCGCGGCCCCGTTCAACGAAAGCTATGACAACAACGCGCTTATGGGCGGGTTGTCGGCGCGGTACGCGTTCAACAGCGGTTTCGCGATCTTTGGTGGTGCGGCCTACACGGAAAGCCTGCCGATCATCGATGATCTGGGCACGCCGCTTTACATGACGCAACCCGAGAGATCCCGCACGTGGGAAGCTGGTTTTTCCTATGATCGCGGTGACGTGTTTGCCGAGGGCGACGTGATCCGCGCCAAGGTCAATTTCTATCAAACGACCCTGTGGGATATCACCTCCTACGTCTCTGGCACCCCGTCTCAACCCCTGTCCGAAGTGGAAACGAAAGGTGCCGAAATCGAAGCCTCTTACGCCAATGCTGGTGGGTTCTACGTCGATTTCAACTCGAACATCGTGACGGGTACGGAAACCAGCGCCACCGGCGATGACTCGCGTTGGCGGAATGAGCCGTCGGATTCCGCGCGCCTGACATTGGGCAAGCGGTTCGGTCAGACGTTGGACGTCAGCTGGGAAATCTTCGGTGCCCGGGCCGGAACGGACTCGAGCGGAGAAGCGACCGCGGGATACGGAGTAAACTCTCTGCGTGCGACCTACATGCCGCAAGAGGGTGTGTTTGAAGGCTTTGAGCTGCGCGCCGGTATCGAGAACATCCTTGATAAGGACTACCGCCCGAACCTGTCGACCCGCAATTCGACGGGCCGGACCTTCAAGCTCGGCCTGGCCAAAACCTTCTGATCCCAAGGAAAGGACTCGTTATGCGAAGTGCGGCAGCAAACAAAGCCAGCGCTGTCCTGTCGACCCTGCTCTCAGTCTTGGGGGCAGGGATTACCAGCGCAGAAGACGTGCCCAAGACTGGCGGCGTATCAATCGAACTCAGCTCTGCCGAAGCAAGGGGGCAAAACTGTCTGCTCAGCTTTGTCGCCGAAAATTTGCGTGAGGTCGACATCAACAGTGCGGTCTATGAAACCGTCCTGTTTGGCAAAAACGGTGCGGTCGCGTTAATTACCCTGCTGGATTTCGAAGAACTGCCTGCAGGCCGCCCACGGGTCAGGCAGTTTCAATTCACCGACATGGCCTGTGACCAGATCAGCCGGATTCTGTTCAACGGCGTGCAGGAATGCATGACCCAGAGCGGTAACAAAGATGCCTGCATGAATGGCCTCAGTCTAAAAAGCCGCCTTGAAACTGAGATGATAGGATAAAGCCATGTCCGAAATGCTGCAAAAACTGATGGAAATCCTGCAATTAGGGGGCCCGGTGGTGGCGATCCTGATAGCAGCCTCAATCGCGACCCTCGCCTTGGTCTTTTACAAAATCTGGCAATACAAAGCGGCGGGGGTCGGCCGTCACGTCGAATTGTCCAGGGCGATCGACGCATGGGACCGAGAAGACCCCACGGCCGCCAAAACATACCTGAACAAAAGCCGTAGTTACCTGGCGCCGGTGGTCGCAATGGCATTGTCCGGGAATGATCGCACCTTGTCCGAACGGGTCGATGCCGAGGCTGAGACGCGATTTGCAAAACTGGAACAGGGTCTCAACGTGCTGGACATCGTCTCGCAACTTGCGCCCCTGCTTGGATTGTTCGGCACAGTGCTGGGCATGATCGAAGCCTTCCAGACCCTACAGGGGGCAGGCAACGCTGTTGACCCATCGTTGCTGGCTGGGGGCATCTGGGTGGCGCTGATGACAACAGCAGCGGGGCTGGCTGTAGCCATGCCGACGTCACTGATCCTGACCTGGTTTGAGGCCCGCGTGAACCGGGAACGCGTCTTTGCTAACCGTGCGCTCAGAACAATATTTGCCCCCGGCCATGCCGAGGAGACCGAGCAAACGGCAGGGGCGTCAATTACGGCGCTGGTACATGGCGCTTAATGTGCAAAGAAAGCGGCGCAAACGCCTGTCAATGACTTCGCTTATAGATGTCATCTTTTTGCTGCTGTTGTTTTTCATGCTGACATCCACATTCTCAAAATTTTCCGAGATTCAGTTTTCGACGGCCTCCGTCGGCGGCGCGGAGCCAGACCAAGCCATCCGGTTTATTAAACTGGATGCAGACCGAATTCTGGTCGATGGTGCGCCTGTACCATTGGCGCAGGTCGCCCCAATGCTGCTCGACGCCAATTCCCAAATCGCGCTCATCAGCCTCGGACCAAAAGCAACCTCTCAGCAGCTGATTGATCTGCTCATCGTGCTGGCACCTGTCGAAAACTTGCGCACTCAGGTTTTGGGCTGATGCAGTTGAAATCGAAGCCCAGACAAAGCCGAGAGCCAACCATCGCGCTGATCAATGTCGTGTTCCTGATGCTTATATTCTTCATGATCGCAGGCACCCTTACGCCGCCGCTCAACGAATCGGTTCAGCTTGTCGAAACGATGGATCTGGAGGGGCGCGAGCCGCCTGATGCATTGGTTATCCGTGCGGATGGCACACTTGAATATCGCGGGGCAGAGCTGACCAATGCTGCGGCCTATGTAGAGCGGGCGGCTGTTGATCTGCCCTTTGATGCGGTTCGGATCGTGCCGGATCGATCCTTGCCTGCGGTTGCGCTCAAACAGATCAGCGATGACTTGCGCGGGTTGGGTGCAAGTCAGGTTTATGTCGTGACCGAAAGGGGATTACGGTGATAACCAAATCCCGCGCGGTGGTTCTGATTTCTGTCGCATTGGCCGTAGCGACACATGGCCTTGCGCTTTTGGATTATTCGACCGCCGAACAGGTGCAGGTCGAAGGTGGCGGAGAGGAGAGGGCCGCCGCGCTGGGATCTGTATTCAAGGACTTCGTCGCCGGAACAAATGCACCAGCACCGGCCAGCACGCGCAAGAAACCGGCAGCACCTCATCGGTTGCAACCCAAGGCCCGCCCTGTCAAGCAGCAGCGCACAACGTCGCCGCAAACTCTCAGCCCGGTTGTGAGCAGCGCTACGGCCGCGACCGCTGTTGCGCCAAGCCCTCTCAGGCCTCAGGACGCTGAAACACCGAACAGACAGGGTGATGCTGCTTCGGTGTCGCCGACCGAGGATGCCAAGCCGCCGGAACCGAAGAAACAGGCAAGCAATCAAACTGCCACCGCGCATGGCAACGCGAAACAATCGGGGAAAAAAGGTGACGCCACCGGGAAAACCACGAAAGGTGCGGCAAAGATTGCTACATCCAAGTCAGCGCTGACCGCATCCGGCAATGCCGACGCCAGCAACTATGCTGGACAGATTAAACGCAAGATTATCCGCGCCCGGAGAAAGAGCGCCAATATTCGAGGTGCCGCGTTGGTGGCCTTTCGAATAGCTGAGAACGGGACATTGCAGACGGTTGGAATAGTACGCAGTTCGGGATCAAAGCGGTTGGATCAGATCGCCCTTGCCCAGGTAAAAGCGGCTGCACCCTTCCCGCCACCTCCGGCAGGGGTGAGACGAGATTATACTTTCGAAATCATCGGGCAGCGATAGGTGTCATATCCCATCGAGCCATAGGGCCCCTTCGTAACGATGGGGACACGGCTGCGCTTTGCGCCATCAACTATGAACACCGGTGATCATGGCGACAATTTCGTTCTTGTCGGTCTTGGCAGTTGTTCTGACGCCTATCTGTTCACCCCGGCGTAAAACGCAGATGCGGTCGGCAAGACGAAAAACCTGATCCAGGGAATGGCTGATGATCAAGATTGCCAGATTGCGATCCTTAAGTGACGCGACGAGGTCCTCAACCTTTGCAGTCTCTGCAACGCCAAGTGCTGCAGTGGGTTCATCCAGAAGGATCAATTTGCTGGCCCAATGGGTTGCTCGCGCGATAGCAATGCCCTGTCTTTGGCCTCCGCTCAAATCACGTATGGCTGCGCGCTCAGAGGGGATGCGCACGTCAAGCTGATCAACAAGGCTTTGGGTTTCGGCACGCATGCGTGCTTTATCCAGCAGTCCAAAGGGTTTGCGCGTCAGTTCGCGGCCCAGAAACATGTTCATATAAACCGGCTGTTCGTCAGCCAATGCGAGGTCCTGATAGACCACCTCAATACCATGTGATCGAGCCGCGCTTGCATCCGAAAAACCGACTTCTTCGCCGTCAAGCGCGATCTCGCCGCTGGTTGGTCGATGCACGCCAGAGATGATCTTGACGAGCGTGGATTTACCCGCGCCATTATCACCGACCAGAGCCACGATTTCACCGGGGTAGAGGTCCAGTGAAAAATTCTGGATCGCGACCACTCCGCCAAAAGATTTGTGGATTTGCTTGAGGGAAAGAACCGGAGTCATTGCGCAAATGCTCCCGGCCAGCTGACGTGGTCGCCAAAGCCGTTTTCGATTGAGGTAAGCTCTGGCATTCCGCTGTCTACGCCTTTTATCCCGGCAACCAAAGCGCGGGTCACAAAGGCCTGCCCACGGAAACCGAAGACAACCGTGTCGCCTGGTGCGGGGTTTTGATCACTGTCGCTGTCGATCATGGCGTAGTAATCTATTGCGGAATAATCAGGAATTTCGACATTTCGCAGGGCTGACCGGCTGATTGTCGGGCTGCTGCTGACCAGCGCCCGAACCTGGTATTTCGGGAAAACCGGATCGATATAGAGCCCGCCGCCAAAGCAATAGGCTTTCCCGCCGTGATGGTGCGAGACCTCGGAAAGGTAAAGTACGGCGGGATCCTCAGGAAGGTCTTCTACCGCATGGAGAGGCGTCGTGCCATGTAGGCCATTGCCCGGTTCAACCTGCGTGGCCCCGGCTTCGGCTAATGCCGGAAGAACAGCTGAAGATGTCGTTCCGGGGGCATTGATTTCGACCTCCGTACGCCCAGCACGCGCCAGAGCTTCTGCAGCCATGTTGAGCGTGTGGAGGTTTGGGGTCGGCACAACCTTGCGGTCATCCTGGTCGAAAAGCAGGGCGGGAAAGGTCGTAATGCCTGCAAAGCGCCCGCCCTGCAGCGCATCCAAACGGTCAGCCACCGCCAGGATATCATTCGCGTCAAATCCCCCCTCGTGGCCACGATAAAACGTATCCCCTTCAGTCTGGATGCGCGCCATCAGTGCCTGTTCTCTCTCGGCCCGAGCAGAGGCGTCTGCCGCCTCTTTTGCCTTGTTGTCCGAGAATACCGTCCAATAGTCCGGGCGTAGTTTGGCTGCGGCGAAGAGAGCTTCTTGGCGGGGCACCTGTACAAGGTGACCCAAATGACCTGTCCTTAAGCCAGCGCGGTCACATGCCAAGGCGCAGGCCATATCCACGGCGACGGACCGGCTGATGCCACCGCGCATGACCGCCTGACAAAAGCCGGAATGGCGGCCCACCTGTTTGGTCATGGCAAAAGTTGCAAGGCCATGCCCACGGGCCACATCAGAGAAAAGGCGCGCGTTGCGTTCGACGGCATCCAAGTCAAGCACATAGGCGTTTGCGGGGATCTTCCCTTGTTGATGCAAGGCCATGGCGGCCTCGATGAACTTGGGGTTGCGGCGTATGAGAAGATCAAGAAACATTGGGTTGCTCCGGTGTCTATCGGCGGATTTCGCGGAGTGAAATTGCTACGGCGATCAGTATGATCAGCCCGCGTACGATCATCTGGTCCGAGACCTGCAGCCCCATCAGGATCAGCCCGTTATTCAGCATTCCCATCATGAGCGAGCCCAAAAGCGCACCTATTATGGATCCCTTGCCGCCATTAAGCGCAGTGCCACCTACGATGACAGCGGCAATGACTGTCATCAGATCGCTTTCGCCCATTGTATATTTGGCGGCTTGAATACGCCCGGCATAGAGCAAACCAGCCAGCCCAGCGGTTGCGCCGCACAAGGTCAGAACCATCAGCCGGATACGGGGAACCCTGATGCCAGAGACTTGGGCTGCGCGGGCATTGTCCCCAACGGCCAGAACGTGTGCGCCAAAACGTGTGTGCCGGTAGATGACATGGCCAATCAGCACTGCAATCACGGTCCAGATAACAAGTGAAGGTACACCAAACAGCTTGCCCGAGCCGAAGACCCCGGTGAAAGTCCCGTTAACGACAGGAATGGATCGCAGATCGGTCATCGAACGCGCAATTCCGGCAAATAAACCCATGGTGGCCAAGGTCACCAGAAATGATGGCAACCGCAGATAGGCCACCAATGCACCATTGAACGCGCCGATCAGAATGCCTGCGCCAAGCCCCGCTGCGACACCCAGGATCATTGGGCCGTTCTGCATCGCAACAGCTGCCGAGAGGGCTGCAACAGCTACGACAGAGCCAAAACTCAGGTCGATCTCTCCGGCTGACAGGGCAAAGACCAATCCGATGGCCATGATCGTGGCCGGGGCTGTCTGAAGGACGATATTTGTCAGATTCCGACTGGTCAGAAACCCGTCATCGTAGAGAGTGATCCCAAAAAACAGAAAGATCGCAAGAAAGCCGAAATAAATGACGCAGCGCTGTAGATCCAAGTCGCGCATACGTTGAAAAGCCTGTTCCATGGATGCCTCTGGGAATATCCGGTTGCGGCAGGTCGCCAGAGGCGACCTGCCCATCAGGTCTCTACTTCGATGTCAGACTGGCTGGTGCATCAATATTCAGCGAGTTTTGCCATCCATCGGCAACGTTGTCCGCTGTCACTGTCAATGCAGGGGCTACAACAAAGGATGGTACGTCCTCGCCCAGCAGGTCGAGCACGGCACTGGCGGCCATTGCACGCCCCAGTTCATAGGCTTCATCGGCAACAATCGCCGCGACATTACCACCCTTAACCATATCAAGGGCAATCGGCTCTGACAGATCCAATGTCACGATCTTGGTCGAGGTGTTTCCGTTCGTCCGCAGCGCTGCAAGAATACCCTCTGCCGGACCAGCCCAGGTTACGTAGATTCCACCCAGGTCTGGGTTTTTCAGCAGCATCGCATTGGCAATCTCTTCGGCGCGCGCAGGATCAGATATGCCTTGTTCTGCAACGATTGTGATGTTCGGATAGTCGTTCTCAATCGTGGTCTTGAAAGCGTTGTCGCGCTGATTGGTCACATAATAATCTGCGTCGTGATAAATCCATCCAACTGTTCCTTCATTGCCCATGGCAGCCGCAAGCGCATCCGCCGCTTGTTTGCCCATCTGAAACAGGTCATCCGTCACGATTGCCGCATAGTCGTCCGGGTGCTTGTAGCCGGCCGGCAGGTTCGAGAGGAAACTTAGGGCAACTCCGGCCTCTTTTGCCTCTGCAAATGCTGCGGCAGAGGTCACCGGGTCCAGAGGAAGCGACAGAATGATATTGGGCGATTTGGCCATGACCGTCTCGATATCGCTACGTTGTTTTGCAGCATCAAATCCTGCGCTTGTCACGGCAACGACCTCGATCCCCAGACGCGCAAATTCATCGCTGGCACCTGCTGTTACCGCATTCACAAAGTCGGATTGGTCATGCCACAGCAAAGCAGCTGAATATCCAGCCTCTTTCACCTTTTCGACATCATCATCAGCGACAACAACCATTGATGAAGGGGTGGCACTTTCCCCCGCTGGACCGATGGTTTCGGCGTATAAGCTGCTCGCCAGCGCGAACATCGCGGTAGCGGCAAATGTGCTTCTAACAAATGACATGTTTGTCCTCCTCAGGTTGGATGCATTGCGAGCGTGTCCGACGCACCGAACTGCGCTATGAAAAGCGCAAAGGCCCGGACGGCGGCGAGGTATTCTTCGACCTCAATTCGTTCTTCAAAAGTATGCGCCACGGCGATATCACCCGGTGCGCAATAAACGGTTGGACAGCCGATCTGTTCTGTTAAAAATGGCATCTCAGACCAGTAGGGCGCGCCGCCGATTTCTACTTTTCGGGACAGAGTTTGCTGTACACAGTTTTGCAACAGGCGAACCGCCTCAGTATCGGGGTCGTTTTCAACTGGTGAGCCGCCCTTGGGATGATCACGACCGGCTGGGTAGTCGATGCACACCTCTATACCTGTAGGTAGGCGATCCAGGCCAAGCGCTGTTTCCAATGCTGCCACTGCATCATCAAGCATTTCGCCAGGTCTAAGTTTCCGGATCAGTGAGAGCCTGCATTCTCCGGGCACTGCGATAAACCCGCCGCCATCGATATGCGTCACCAGAACAGAAGAGGCACCGACAAGGTCATGACGCGGGCCCGCGTTCAGTTCTTTTTCATGATCCCAGATTTTCGACAGAAGCGTATGCGTTGCTTTCAATGCATCGACCCCCAATTCGGGTCGGCCGAAATAAGCTGTTTTTCCAGTTATCGTGATCTCGGCGATAAAGAACCCGATCTGGGCGGAATAAATGTCCAAACTCGTTGGCTCGACATAGATCGCGAAATCAGGACGGGGGATCTCGGCGGATTTGATGCGTCCAACCAGATCTTTCGCCCCGGCGCTGACGCCGCTGCCAGGTTCACCGCTTTCTTCGTCACCGATGAAGGCAAAGGTCAGACTGGCTGAAGGCATAACGCCAAGTTTTTGCAGCAGGCGATACCCGGCAATCGCAGCGCAAATCCCACCCTTGAGGTCGCTTGCCCCACGTGACCAGATGTGCCCGTCCTTTTCGGTCGCGCCGAATGGATTTTTGCGTGCATCGTCTTCCCAATATTCCTCCCAGCCCCGGATATGCACCGTATCCGTATGGCCCAAAATCATGAGGTTGGGTCCCTCCACAGAAGCAATTCCCCAGACATTTTCGCGTTCACCCGCGAAACAGCTCCGTCCGGTATTCAGCCCCAGGGCCATAAGTTGCTGGTCCAGAAAACGCGCAAAACGTGTTTCATTGCCCGTCACGCTTTCGATGGACAGGGCATTGCGCAACAGAGTCAGGTCTGCATCAGCATCCTGTTCTTGACGCAAGCGTTCTGAAAGAGCCATAGCGGTCATGACATACTTGCCTTGAAGGTATCGAGCGCTGGAGGTGGTACGTTGATCTCGGCACCTTTCTGACCCTCGGCGAAAAGAGAAATATGTAGGTGCGACAGGGCAATAGACACACCTCCGGCAAGGGCAGCATGCGGACCCAGCTTTGAGGGCTGGATCTCTATTTCACGGGGGTAGCACTGGGCGGCAAAGCGTCTGATCCGGTGCATCAACTCGTCACGCGCGCCGATAGAGCCCCCCATCACGATAAGGGACGGATCAAGGACCGCTACAATCGACGCCGAAGCCCGCGCGATCTGATAAGCGACATTGTCCAGCGTTTGCTCGGCTGCTTTGTCGCCGTTATTGGCAGCCTCAAAGATCGCAGGAACTGAGCAAGTTTTGCCCGTAAGCATCCTGTATTCGCCGATGATTGCATCGGTGGCGGTTACGCGTTCCAGCGCGCCTATTTTATGGCTTTCCTTTGCAATGGGATCGGCACCAAAGGGAAGAAAACCTATTTCGCCAGCTGCACCAGATGCGCCACGCAGCAAAATACCTCCGACGACGATTCCTGCACCAAATCCGGTTCCGACGGAAACGAAGACCAGATCATCCTGGTCGCTTCGATGATCCATCCAATGCTCGCCCAGAGCGGCAAGGTTGACGTCATTTTCGACAAGGATTTCTATCCCAAGCCGTTCGTTCAAAGTGCCAGCAAGATCAATCTGATCCAGCCCGGTTATGTTAGGCGCCATCAGGACCGCGCCGGTCCTGCTGTCCGGCACGCCTGGGACACCGACGACAGCTATTTTCAATTCGCCTGACGGGCATTGGGGGTCGTCTGCGGTTGCGCGAACCATACGGGCAACCTGATCGACCACTTGTCTGCCGCCGCTTTGTTCTGTCGGCTCTACGCGCTCGGCCAGAACGCGACCGGTCAGATCGCATAGTGCGACCCTGATCTTTGTTCCACCCAGATCGACGCTGGCGACCGTTGCCGCATCCGGAGCGATCTCATATACCACAGCGCGGCGTCCGACATGCCCCTCGGTCTGACCGACTGTCCGCACCCAGCCATCGCTTTCTAGGTTTCCGACAATTTCCGAGATTGTCTGTTTCGAAAGACCGGTCAGCTTCGACACGCTGGCGCGCGAAATGGGCCCATAGGTCGCAATCGCCTGAACGACCGCACTTTGAGACATTCGTCGAGAGATTTTCGTCTGCGTTGCCACGTCGATTCCATTTATTCGTTCTATTACCGAACTAAATATGGAGTGCGATTTGAGTCAACCCGGTTTTTCTGCGCTAAAGCATGAAATACGAAAAATGAGCCTGCTGCGTCCGGGTCGAATTTTGGCTAAAGGCTTGGAAGCCGTTCTGAAAATTGGTGCTGGGTCAGAAGGTTTGGGTAAGGGTGCCCGAACCAGAAAGAATCTGATTGCGGGCTAAGAAAACCGGCTTATCCTAAGATGGCCTCGATCTTTTCAAGGGTCGCAATATTTACAGCCACGCCTTGTGTGGCCGATGCGACGCGTTTTGCGCGTCGGCCATCGCCAGGCAAATGTGCATCGTCTTGCGATCGAATGGCGTCGACGAGTTCCTCGATGCCCTGAGCAAAGCCACCCGACGACGATGTCGCCACAGGGTCGATCGCAATGAAAAACTGTCCGGTCTTGGGCGGGCCGCCAGCGGTTCCTGAAAAGGGCGAGGCGTTGATGCCCAGAGTGGCCCCTGTAAGAGCGGCCGCCATAACTTCGGTCAGAAGGGCCACACCGACGCCCTTGTACCCACCAGAAGGTGCCATGGAGCCCTTGAGGCCCACATTGGGATCAGTGGTCGGGTTGCCCTCGGCGTCCAATGCCCACCCAACGGGGATCGGCCTTCCTTCTCTGGCATGTTTCATGACCTCGCTCTTGGCGATTGTGCTGGCGCTTTGATCGATCAGCAGGGCGGGTTGCCCATCTGTACCGGGTACGGCAACGGAAAAGGGGTTGGTCCCTACAACCGGCTTTGCGCCACCCGATGGCGCGATCGAGGCTGGCGCGTTGGTAAAACCAAGCCCGACAAGCCCGGCCTGTGCCAGACGATAGGTGTGATAGCCCAGCACGCCGCAGTTATAGCTATTGCAGATGCTCAGCACGGCAACGCCCTGTTCGCGCGCAGCGGTGATCAGCGTCTCATACCCGAGATCGATGGCTGAATGGGCAAATCCGGTTGCGGCATCTACGGTAACTACACCTGGCTTGGGCCGTGTCATGACCGGTTTGGCAAGCCCGTCGACCTTGCCACATTGGACATGCTCACAATAGATCGGGATATAGGCCAGCCCATGGCTTGCCACGCCGTCCGCCTCGGTTGCCGCGGTCGCAACCGCCAGCGGGCGGGCGTTTTCCGGTGAAGTCCCCGCAGCAACAAGCGCGCGAAACGACAGGTCTTCGATTTCGTTCAGAGTAAGGGTCCGGGTCTCGGTCAAATCAGTACCTCATCAGTCATTATCAGAAAGCCCGGCCCCTGCACCCAGCAGGCGGGATTCCTCGGTTGCGGGGGCATAGGTGCGGTGGGCAAAGCGATTCAGCGTTGCCCAAGCCTGATCAGTCGGGGCGGCGCGGGTCTGATGTGGGCGGGGGCCTGTGCGCTGTTCCCCCAGCGAAACCACCACCCTGCGCGCCTGGGCGGGTAAAGTATCTGGGGTCGACACGGAATACCCATCAAATGCCGCCAGATGCCCATCACAATCAAGCACCACACAGCCCTTGAGTTCACGTGCCGCATAGGCAGCAAAGGGCAGTAACAGGGCAGGGATTGCAATGTTGGCCATCTCAACCGGTCCGGCGCGCAGCTGTTCGGCACAATCCGACAGCAAGGTGCCAGTGGCCAGAGGGCACAAAGCGCCCTTGCCCTGCCATGGGCCCTGCATCGCATCTGGTCTGTGATCTGCCGGCGCCGCAGCCAAACCCAAGTCCAGCAGGTGGGCCAGCTCTGCAGTCCCGTCCAGCCCATGCCCGCACAACCAGCGTGTGGCTTTGGCGGCCTCTTCTGCCAGACCCCAGGCATACCCTGCCCCTCGGGCAGCGCGTTTAGAGGTGGCTTCGATCTCGTTCAGTGAATAGGTCATTGCGGCAACTCCGGATAAACCCACAGATCGGCATTTTCCGGCGTTAGCTCATCAGGATATGGTGCGCCGGAGTACATGCAGATCCGCACCCAGCGGTCCGACCGGGGGTCAAAATGGGTTGCCCCAAAAAACGACAGCTTGGCCCGCAGCATGTCGATAGGCAGGACAGTGGCGCTAATCGTGTTGTCGTGGATTTCACCATAGGGGGCTACTCGGCTCATTTGAGCGCGGCGCAGGGTGTGGCGATGTTCAGGATGGCGCAGCAGAAACTCTGCAACGGAGGAGCGAGTATCCCATTCGGCAAGCGCCTTATACGCCATCGCGGCGTCACGGGCCGGGGCAAGGGGCTGTTCGTAACCGGCTATCGGTTCCTCAAAGCGCTCACCCAGTCGCGGCTCCAGCTTCTCCTCGGAGACATACCAGGCCCGCGCACAGTTTTCCGCTGCGTTCCAATCCAGATCCAAGGCCCAGCCAAAACTGTTACTGATCAGATCGCGCGCAGCGCCTACCGACATTGATCCATCAATCACATGGGCACTTGAATTGCTGTCGGCCATACAACAGCTCAGCCCATCGACCAATTCGCCATAGGGCTCAAGGATAAGCGAGGCGAGCAGTTCCTGGCCCTCCTCGCTCAGCGCGGATTGCGACCACAGGATCAACCGATCCCAGGGTTGGTTCTGCGTCAGATCATCCCTGTCCAGATACCCAGAGATTGCCTGCAGATCGTTGTTGAGCGCCGCCAGCTTATCGCGCTGGACCGGATGCTCAGACTGCCACCAGGACATCGAGAGTTTGCTACGATCATAGATGCCACGGAATTGACGGGCCTCATCTTCCGAAGCGGTCAAGAGCGACCGTACCCGGGCGATGGCCTCCTCTCGCGCCATGATCCAGTTATTGAACAAGATCGGATGGTTGACGATGAACGGGGCCATGCCCAGACCTGTGGAATTGCCAATGCCGAGCCAACTGGCGATCTGCGGATCTAACTGCGCGGTTTGATCGCCGCCCTTCACTTGGGCCATATGCTGCACCAGATCGCGCACAAAGGTCCGGGTCAGGTAGACCGACAACATCTCGGTCTGGAACGGGCCGTTGACCTCGGGGCGACTGGCTGTTTTCTCGCGATCTGCAGCCCCAAACTTGCCGGAACCATACACGGCGGTTGTCCGCATCAGGTAGCCAACCTGATAAATCTGTTCCAGATCGGGTTGTTGACCAGCGGCCAGACGGTCGACCACATGTGCCCACAGGCGGACTGACCGGTTGGCGCGCGACAATGACAGTTCTGACTCGCTGACGCGCCCGGCCTCTTGCACTGGTACGTTTTGCGACAGGCGGTGAATATCATCCGCCGTCGGAATGCCGTCAAATAGCGCGAAGGTGGCATCCCAGGCCTCGGCGATGACCCGGTCCGAGCGTTTTTCGGGCGGCAGATCATGGGCAAACGCCACCAGAGAATATGCGTGATCAGGGCCTTGCGCGGTATAGACCGCATGGCCAACGCCGTGTTCATCAATCTCGAACGCAGGTCGGGAAAAACTCCAGTTTTCCTGCGCCATACGGCGGGTCAGTTGCCGCATAAAGCTGAGACGGCATTGATGCAGCGAGCCCAGCCGCGACAGCCGCATGACCATCGCGGGATCACGTCTGACATTTTCAGTCTGCACGCGTGTATTCATAGTGTTACCCTTGTGGGACGAAGTTCTCGGCAAAGAACTGATACCAGTTCCTGCCCATGATCCCGGCCACTTCGTCATCGTTCAGGCCGGTCGCGCGTAACCCTTGTTCGATGTTCCCAAAATCTCGGTTGTCCTGAAACCAGCCCGGCATGGGCGGAAAGCCTGGTGCCGAAGCGGATCCCTCGCCATAGTCGATTTCCTTGGTCCAGCGGCCAACCCGCATCCATTCCACAATGCTGTCGGGTTGATCCTGACACAGGTCTGTGCCGATCCCCAGATGCTGCGCGCCGTATTTGTCGGCGGCGCGTGCGATCATCTCGCAAAAACTGTCCAGCGTGCAGTCGGATTTATCTTTCAGATGGTGGGGATAAACCGAAAAGCCAAGCATCCCGCCATTTTCCGTCACTGCACGAATGACATCGTCACGCTTGTTACGCAGCGCGGGCGACCAATCATACGGGTTCGCGTGAGTGATGGCTATGGGACGCTCGGACAATTCAGCGGCCTCGATGGTGGAACGGTCCGCCGAATGGCTCATGTCCACTACAAGACCTACGCGGTTCATCTCTTTGATCACCTGCTTGCCCATACGGGTTATGCCTGTGTCATCGGCCTCATAACAGCCGGTCGCCAGCAAGGACTGGTTGTTATAGGTCAGCTGCATGAAACGGGCGCCAAGATCGTGCAGGATTTCGACCAGCCCGATATCGTCTTCGATGGGCGAGGGGTTCTGAAAGCCAAAGAACACAGCCGTCCGGCCCGTTTTACGAGCCGTATCGATATCGCTGGCCCAGCGCCCTTTCATGATCAGGTCCGGGTTTTGTTCGAACCAGCGGTTCCATTTCTCGAAATTCAGAACCGTTTCGCGAAAGTTCTCGTGGTACGAGATGGTGACGTGGATCGCGTCCACGCCCCCGTCACGCAGTTGGCGGAAAATCTTTTCCGACCAGTTGGCATATTGTAGCCCGTCGATCCGCATCACACGGGGCCCGCGCTGATATAGGCGGTTTTGACCGTGGTATAGAACTCGGCCGCAGCCTTACCCTGTTCGCGCGGCCCGTAAGAGCTGTCGCCGCGGCCGCCAAAAGGCACGTGGTAATCGGTGCCTGCAGTGGGCAGGTTCACAGTCACAACACCAGTGCGCGCATTGCGACGGAAATGCGTGGCGCGGGCCAGCGATTTGGTCACGATGCCCGAGGTCAGGCCAAAGTTGGTGTCGTTGACGACGCTCAGCGCTTCGTCATAGCTGCCAACCTTGATGACACTGGTCAGGGGCGCGAACATTTCTTCGCGGTTGATGCGCATGTCGTTGTTGGTGTTCAGAAACACGCCCGGCGACATGTAGAACCCGTCATGAGGCATCTCCAGCCGGGTTCCGCCACAGGCCAGCTCGGCCCCTTCGGATTTGCCCAGATCAACATAGGCCAGGTTTTCGCTCAGTTGCTGTTGGCTGACGACGGGACCCATCTGCACGCCTTCCTCCAGCGCGTGGCCGACCTTCATCGCTTGCGCACCGGCCACCAGCTTTTCGACAAACGCGTCATGGATACCCGCATGCACGACAAGGCGCGAAGACGCCGTACATTTCTGTCCGGTGCCGCCAAACGCTCCTCCCAATGCCAGAGTAACGGCCAGATCCAGATCAGCATCGTCCATCACAGCCAGCGCGTTTTTTGATCCCATTTCCATCTGAACTTTGGTCAGGTTCTGGATGGCGGCTGCTGCGATACCCTTGCCGACCGGGACTGACCCGGTAAAGGAAATTGCATTGACCTTGGGGCTTTCGACCAGGCGTTGCCCGATGCTGCGCCCCGAACCCATAACCAGACTGAACAGACCTTTGGGGATGTCCTGACGTTCGATGATTTCGGTCAGTGCGACAGCGGATGCCGGGGTGATGTTGGCGGGTTTCCACACAACCGCGTTGCCATAACACAGCGCCGGAGCAATCTTCCACGAGGCAGTCGCGGTAGGGAAGTTCCATGGGCTGATGATGGCGACAACGCCGACAGCTTCGCGGCGAACGTCTACTTCGATATCGGGGCGCACAGAATCCGCGTTCTCACCGATTTGACGCAGGCATTCAGCTGCGTAGTAGGTAAAAAACTGCCCAGCGCGGAACACTTCGCCTTTGCCTTCGGCCAGCGGCTTGCCTTCTTCGCGCGCCAAGAGCGTACCCAGTTCTTCGGCCCGGGCCATCATTTCATTGCCGATAGCGTTCAGAACAGCTTGCTTCCGTTCGATGCCATAGGCGGCCCATTCAGCCTGTGCAACACGGGCTTGATCCAGCGTCGCCTCAAGCTGGTCAGCGCTGGCCTGTGCAAACATGCCGACCAGATCGCTCAGGTCCGAAGGATTGCGGTTTTCGATTTCAGACTCACCTGCCAGCCATTCGCCAGCAATCAGATTCAGTTGTGTCACGTTACGCCCCAGTGCGATTTCATTTGACCTAGGATGGATTTTTTGGCGAACATCAGTCAAACTCAATTAAATGAAACAAATTGCAGAAAAACTGAAGTATGGCGATCAAGATTGAAACACTGCGCAGTTTTTGCACGGTTGTGCAGACTGGTAATCTGACCGAGGCCGCCGACCGTCTTGGACGAACGCAATCGGCGGTGTCGATGACGCTGAAGCAGCTTGAGGAGCACCTGGGTAAGAAGCTGTTCGAGGGAGAGCGCAAAAATCGACTGTCAGAAGTGGGTCGGCAGGTTCATGATTTGGCTTTGAAGCAGGTCAGACAGTTCGATCAAACAGTTCAGGATATCGAGGCAATAGCCAGCGCAGAGTACGGCCTGTTGCGGATCGTGTCTGTGCCGTCGGTGGCGGCTCTTGCCTTTCCCAAGGTGCTGAGTCACATGAATAGCCATTTCCCCGATATCAGGATCGAGCTCCGCGATACCGATACACAGCAGGTACTGGACGCAGTTGTGCAAGGAAAAGCGGATATCGGTATTGCATCCGGGTATCTTGCGCTAAACGGGGTCACAGCCACGCCCTTGTTCGAAGACAGGTTTGGGGTGGTTTGCACGGCTGCACACCCGCTGGCACAGCAATCGGAGATGCCAACCATCGAACAGGTGGCTTCGGTTCCCTTCATACGCAATGCTCTGTGCGATCTGGTTCAGTCCCCGCGGTTTCACGCGGCGATTTCGAAGGCCGGTGTGACCATTCAGAACACCCATTCACTGATCGCATTGGTGCGCACCGAGGAATGGGTGACGGTTTTACCGCAAACCGTTGCACGGTCTCTCCCTGAGGCTATCGTCTTCCGTCCTATCGCTGATCTCGAAGATCAAAGGCAGGTGTATCTTTATGTCTCGCAACGCTCGCGCTTTCAAACGCTGACGGACGCGTTTGGGGACTTCATCCTGAAGCAGGATCTTGTACTGGGATCTGAGGACTGACTGGATAAAATCTGTACCCCTGTCTGAGATGGCGCCGCTTAGGGGATATTGATGGCAGACAAGCCCACTCAAGAATCGGCTGCACCTATTTCAGGCGTCATATCGACCAAGATCAGAATAAACCGAATCTAATATTCGAGAAAGACGCATATATTGATTTGTGGCATGTTGTTCTTGATGGGTCATGTGTCGGCATGTTTGAATTTTCCTGTCAAACCGGCGCGCCCGGTAACTGGCTAAGAAAGGGGGATGGAACGTCATCCCGATGTCGTTTGGCAGGCGTACCGCTGCCCATAGGGTAAGAAGAAAAGCGCCTCGAACGCCCAACACGGAGAAATAATATGAACAAACTCACTATGTTACTGGGAGGCGCGTCGATGATAGTCGCTGTGCCTGCTTTTGCTGCTGACATTGTGATCGGTGTGCCGAACTGGCCATCGGTAAATGCAACAGCGCACATTCTAAAGGTTGCGATCGAACAAAATCTGGGGCTAGAGGTCGAGCTTCAGAATGGCACCAACCCGATCGTGTTCGAGGCGATGGATTCCGGCGCCATGCACGTACACCCCGAAGTGTGGATGCCGAACCAGCAGAACCTGCATGACACCTATGTAACCGAAAAGGGTACAGTTACCTTCAATTCCAATGGCGTTGAGGCGTTTCAAGGAATGTGTGTCGACAAAGCGACCGCTGATGCCAATGATATTCGGTCCATTGACGACCTGACCAATCCCGACATCGCGGCACTGTTCGACAGCAATGGCGACGGGCAGGGCGAAGTATGGATCGGTGCCCCCGGCTGGGCGTCGACCAACGTCGAGAAAATCCGGGCCAAATCATATGGCTATGACCAGGTCATGGAACTGACCGAGATAGACGAAACCGTCGCCTATGCGAACCTTGATAACGCGATCAAAGCGGGTGAGCCTTGGGTGGGTTTCTGCTATACGCCGCATTACGTGTTTGAACTGCATGATCTTCAGATCCTGGAAGAGCCGGCCTATGACGCGGCAAAATGGAATGTCCTGCAGCCCACGGATGATCCGGATTGGCTGGAGAAATCCGAAGCAGGTGTCGCCTGGGATTTGGCCTATCTGCACCTTCACTATGCCAAATCTCTTGAGGATGAGTACCCCGAAGTTGCTCGGCTGTTGTCCAACATGAAACTGGATACTGCCGCTGTCTCGGCCATGACTTATGCGCTTGTCATAGATGGCAAAGAGCCGCTCGCATATGCCGAAGAATGGGTCGGTGCGAACGAAGATGCAGTTCTGAACTGGATGTCAGAGTGATCGGTAACGCTCGGAACTGAATTACAGATAGGCCGCCGGGAATGCCTGGCGGCCTGTTTTGCATTGAAGGGGCAAGTATGACCGAAACAGTCGTTAAGCTGACAGATGTCTGGAAGATTTTCGGTGCGCGGGCAGAAGAGGCCATGACCGCAGTACGGGATGAAGGGATTGGAAAGCCTGAAGTTCTTGAAAGGTATAATTGTGTGGTCGGCGTACAGGGTGCGTCTTTCGAAGTCCCGCGCGGCGAAATCTTCTGCATTATGGGTCTTTCGGGATCCGGGAAATCCACGCTGGTGCGCCACGTGAACCGCTTGATCGAGCCGACCTCAGGCAAGATCGAGATTCTGGGCCAGGACGTATCCAAAATATCCGAGGCTGAGCTGCGCCGTATCCGCGCGCAGCAGATCGGGATGGTTTTCCAGCATATGGCGCTGATGCCGCACCGATCTGTCAGAGACAATGTGGCCTATCCTTTGGAAATTCGAAAAGTGTCCAAATCCAAGCGCTGGGCCGTCTCGGACCATGCGCTGGGTTTGGTGGACCTGACCGGGTACGAAGATCGCCTGCCCAAAGAATTGTCGGGCGGGATGCAGCAGCGTGTTGGAATTGCCCGCGCGCTGGCCTCTGATCCGGAAATCCTGTTAATGGACGAGCCCTTTTCTGCGCTCGATCCGCTGATCAGGCTGCAGCTGCAGGACCAGTTCAAAGCGCTGGTCGCCCAGTTGCAGAAGACCACATTGTTCATCACCCATGATCTGGACGAAGCTATCCGCATTGGCCACCGAATTGCGATCATGAAAGATGGTGTCATCGTTCAGATTGGCACACCGGAAGACATCGTGATGAATCCGGCCGATGACTATGTGCGCGAGTTTGTTCAGGGCATATCCAAACTGAAACTGGTCAAGGCGCATTCAATCATGGAGCCACTGGACAGCTATTCCGGCCCGACCGACGGCGCGCCGCGCGCGGATGAGGGGGCCGATCTGGATCAGTTGATCGACCTGGCTGTCGACACGGACCTGCCGGTGATCATCACCGATGCAGGACAGGACGTGGGCGTCGTGACCAAACCGCGCCTGCTGCGCGGAATTCAGGGGGGCAAGAATGACTGATGTAACCACCGAAGTGAAAGTCACCGCCGCCTCGGATATCGAGGTCGACCATGAGGCACTGGATCGGTCCATTCACGAGTTTGCTGGTCCGAATGGGGACTATTACGTCAAGGCGTTTCACAAGATCCATGATGCAACCAGCGCGGTTCCGAATACGTTCAATCTCTGGGCCGGGGTTCTGGGGCCTTTGTGGTCAGCATCACGAGCCATCTGGGGGATGTTCTGGACCTTTCTGATCCTGGAAATCATCGCTTGGGTTCAGATCGGGCGTGGTGCCTGGGGCAATCCGGGCGCTGACATGGTGGAACGTGCTGAACGTCAGCAGGCACGCGCCGACGAGCTGCTGGCGCGGGCGGCCGATGCGACAGAGAAGGCCGATATTGACCGTTTCACCAAGCTGGCAGCGAATATACAGAAAGCCGCCGATGCCAGCTTTGGAAAAGCCGCGGCCGCGCAGTCTGAAGCGCTGAGCATCATGATCACCGGATTGCTGATGCTGCTGGTCTTCAAACTGGCACAGGGCTTCTATGCCGACCGCGTCTATGAAAAACAGTATTCAAAATGGCGGACCGATCCGGACAGTACCGAAAGTGGCCAGTCCAGGCGAAATATGGTGCTGGGGGCTGTGCTTGTTGCGGCGATTGGGCCGTTGATCGTCTACAAATTCACGGTCAATGCTTCGCTGGCCATGTTGGATGCATTCCCCGAAAAAGAAGTGTCAGCACTGATATTGGGTGAGGGCGGCGGGACCCTGTTTTCAAACCTTGCAAGCTGGATGGAGGCGCAGATAGATGCGGCCGCTCTTGCTGGCGGGGACGTATTCGATGGGATTGTCGCTGGGGTTCGGTCGGTTCTGGATGCCCTGACCATTGCGCTGATCGGGTCGCCTTGGCCGGTTGTGATGCTGGTGATATGTGTGACGGCTTGGCGGGCTGCAGGCCCCCGAGTGGCGATCTTCACGGCGTCTTCATTGGCCTATATCGCCTTGCTGGGATATTGGGATGTGGCGATGGAAACCGTGGCGCTGGTCGGTGCGGCGGTGCTGTTATGCGTTGTTTTTGGCATTCCATTGGGCATTTGGTTTGGCAAGTCCAGGCGTGCCTACCGCGCGGCAGAGCCCGTGCTGGACTTGATGCAGACTTTGCCGGCCTTCGTCTATCTGATCCCGATTATCGCCTTCTTTGGCACCGGCAACCCGCCCGGCATTCTGGCCACGATCATCTTTGGCATGCCGCCGGTCATCCGACTGACGGCGCTTGGGATGCGCGGCGTTCCCGACAGTATCAAAGAGGCTGCTGTGGCTTTTGGGGCCTCGAAATGGCAATTGCTGAAGGATGTCGAGATACCTCTGGCCTTGCCGTCGATCATGACCGGGGTGAACCAGACTATCCTGATGTGCCTATCGATGGTGGTGATCATTTCGCTGATCGGTGGCGGAGGGCTGGGCAAGGAAATCCTTGAGGCGTTGCAATATGCAGCCAAGGGGCCTGGCCTGTTGGGCGGCTTTGCCATTTTGTTCCTTGCTATGGTCATGGACCGTATTGTTCAGGGCGCATTCCGGCGAGAAGACGAAAGAATCTGAACTTCTATGCCCTCGGCCCAGGCCGGGGGCATTTTTTTACCGGAGGATGAAATGGTCGACCGCTATGAGCAGTCCATGATGGACAATTTGTACTGGTGGGGCATACCGACGATGTTTCGCTGCCCCAATATCGGACCCGAGGGGCAGGATATTGCACTTGTTGGTGTGCCGCATTCGACCGGAAACGGGACAACCGAAAGGGATCAGCATCTGGGCCCGCGCGCCTTGCGGAATGTCTCGGCGGTACAGCGCAGGGTCCATTCGGTTTTTGAGATCGACCCCTGGAGCCGCGCCAAGATTGCCGATGTCGGCGATGTACCCTTTCCGCGCGCCAACGACAACGAAGACTGCATCGAACGCATTACCGCCTTTTACAAGGACATAGATGCGGCAGGTGCGCGCCCGGTATCCGTTGGCGGTGACCATTCCATTACCGGCGGGATCGTACAGGCGCTGGGATGTGGGAAGCTGGCCGGAGGAGAGCCGATCAGCTTTCTGCATCTGGATGCCCATACGGATGTGTTTACAAAGGTCGATCACTTTTTGGGGGCAAAGAAATCGGCAGCCCATTGGGGGGCTTATCTGGCCGATCAGGGGCAGGTTGATCCAGCCCGTTCGATGCAAATCGGCCTGCGAGGCCATCCGCGCAGCCTGGACTGGCTGCAGCCTTCTTACGACTATGGGTACAACATCGTCACCATGCGCGAATTCCGTCAGCGCGGGCTTGCAGATGTAGTGGCGCAGACCAAAGAGGTTCTAGGCGAACGACCGGTCTATATTACCTTCGATCTGGATTGCCTTGATCCGACAATCGCTCCGGCGGTTTCTAATCTGGAACCGGGCGAAAAGGGGTTCGATATTGATGAGGCCGTGGGTATCCTGCGTGCCGCGCGCGGTTTGAACATTGTCGGCGGTGACGTTGTTTGCATGATGCCGACTAAGGACAGCCCCAACAACATCACCGCCCTGACCGCGGCGGCGGTGATGTTCGAGATGATCTCGATGATTGCCGAAAACACCGG
Organism: Ruegeria sp. YTSA105; assembly: GCF_059610225.1. Lineage (NCBI taxonomy): Bacteria > Pseudomonadati > Pseudomonadota > Alphaproteobacteria > Rhodobacterales > Roseobacteraceae > Ruegeria > Ruegeria sp. YTSA105. The sequence goes on along the minus strand of NZ_JBXWNE010000009.1, from coordinate 83,219 downwards.
TTAGCGGCGGGCGTCTACGGCCTGTGCCAGAACACACAGTAGCTCGAACATCAGTGAGATGCCCAGCCAGGCCGTGTCCCCAGCGGCATCGAAGGGGGGCGCGACCTCAACCAGATCAGCGCCGACCAGATTGACGCCGCTTAACTGGCGGATCACCTGCTGCGCCTGAAAACTGTTCGGCCCGCCGATCTCTGGCGTGCCGGTGCCGGGGGCATAGGTGGGGTCCACAAAGTCGATGTCATAGGTGCAATAGGTCTGACCTGTTCCGACGATCTCCCGCACCTCCGCCATGACATCGTCAATGCCGCGGTCGAACAGTTCTTCGATGCGGATGATGCGGATGCCCTGTGCCTCGGCCCAATCGATATCGTCTGTGTTATAGGCCGTCCCGCGTATGCCGACTTGGACAAAGCGCTTGGGGTCCACAAGGCCCTCTTCAACGGCACGACGAAACGGTGTGCCATGGGTGTATTTGTAGCCACCGAAATAGCTGTCGAACAGGTCGGTGTGGCTGTCGAATTGAATAAGGCCTAATGGCTCCGACTTGGCCAGAGCGCGCAAGACGGGCAGGGTGGTCAGGTGGTCGCCGCCCGCGGTTAGCGGCGTTATGCCCCGTTCGGTCAGATCGTCATAGAAAGACGTGACTCGGTTCATGGTGTCTTCGATGTCCACCGGGTTCGGCGCGACATCACCCAGATCGGCGCAATTCACCATGGCAAAAGGGGCTACACCGGTGACCGGGTTCATTGCGCGGATCATGGTCGAATAGTCGCGCAACTGCCGAGGCCCGTGCCGCGCGCCTGGGCGGTTTGTGGTGCCGCCATCCCACGGGACCCCGATGATCCCAATATCAACTTCGTTGATCCGGTCGTCCTTGGGGGTCAGTTCGGGAAGGCGCATGAACGTGGGGACACCTGCGAAACGCGCAAGCTCCATTGCCGAGACCGGCTGAAAGAAGGGATTTGTCATGAGGGCCTCATCTGAATGTATGTGCTGCAAGCCTACTGGCTGGGATCGTTCAGCGTAAGTCTAATACAGAATGCGAAACCGTCTGCGGATTTCCGCGTCCTGTTCTTCGGTCAGGTATTGGGGGTGGTGCTTTGCCAGGATGTCCTTTGCGTGCTGGCGGGCGACTGACCAGGCATCGGCGGCCCCTTCGGTCTGCCATGTCCGGGGTTCGGTCCGGTCTGCCAACGCCGGATAGAAGTAGTCCCGCTCCATCGCGGCATAGGTATGGGTGCTGCCCAGAAAATGACCGTCGCCCAGTACCGCCTGGCAAATCGCGTCAAAGCCCAGATTCTCATCGGTCACTTCGATGCCGCGCAACGCGCGATAGGTATGAGAGTGCATTTCGTCGTCAAGAACGAACCCTTCGAAACTGGCGCCCAGCAAGGAAGCGGTCATACCCGAGCTTTCGTAAATCAAGTTGCCCCCGGCCAGTGCCGCGGCCAGCGAGGTCATCCCCTTTTCTGCCCCATATTGGGCGTCGACAGCTTTGGCATCGGTCATTGAGGCGGCCACACCCGAAGGCAGCCCCAGTGCGTTGGTGATCTGCGCCGACGCCGCGTTTAGAATGGCGGTCTCGCCACTGCCGCCTGCGAAAGAACCCGTGCGCAAATCAACGATGAAAGGCCAGTTGGAAAACACCATCGGAAAACCGGGTTTGATCGCATTGACCATGACAAGGCTGGCCAGCGTCTCGGCCAAAGATTGCGCCAGAAACCCGGCGAGTGTCGCCGGTGCAGTGGCGCCCGCCTGTGCGGCGGTGATACAGGACATCGGGATGTTATGGGCGATACATTCATAGACAACGTCCACCGCATCCTCGCCATAGCGCAGCGGTGAAATCACCGGGCTGATATGGGCCTTCAGAAACGGTCGCTTGGCGAACTCACCCGGCCCGCCTGCAACGATGTCGAGCATTTCGACGATTGGGGCCACATGTTCGGCAAGGGTAAACGATGTGGCAATCGGTTTGGTGGTATTGCGCACCAGCGCGTAAACTGTGTTCACATCCAGATCGAAAACATCGGGCAAATCGGTTGCGACACAGCAGCGCGTGAACCAGCTGACATTGGCCAGCGTATCTTGAAGCCGCGTGAAATCATGCAGATCGGCCAGCGTGGAGGGGCGATAGTGACCGCTCTCCAGATCCAGCGTCTGCACCGCCGCACCGCCGGTGCCAAAGAACACACGATTTCCGCCCACTTCGATCGAGCGCGCTTCGTCCCGGCCATGAAACGAGAAAGTCTTGGCAGCGGACCCAATAGCGTCTTCAACCATGTTTCGAGGAAATAGCAGCCGCCCTTGCTGTCCGGATTGTGCACCGGCTGACCGCAGATCGTTGCCCAGCCTGTCCGGGACCTCGCCCATGCCGAGAGTTTCCAGCAGCCTTAAGGCGGTATTGTATATTTGTTTGACTTCGGACTGTGTCAAAGGTTGAAAGCGACCACCGGCTTGACCGGGGGGGCACGGATCTATGGCGGGCTCTGCTGCGCGTTGCGCAAGACGCGCATTTCGACCGCTTCTTTTACTGCCCTTTGACAACGCCCAATCCTTTTCATGTCAGAATTCCCGGAACCGTAAAGGGCGATGCGGGGTCTCTGCAAAAGAGAAATGCGCCTTTCAGAATCCTCAATCGTAGTTTCGATTTTTCAGCACAAGCCATTCGTAAGCTGTTGCGAAGACCCGTTTTCAGCAAAACCTATTAGGGTTCAGAGGAGCAAAGCCAATGAAGTCGCGGACAAAAGTAGTGGTAATTGGTGGCGGGATCGCAGGGTGCTCAACTCTGTATCACCTGACGCAAGAAGGATGGGCAGATGTCGTCCTGGTCGAACGAAACGAGTTGACCTCTGGTACCACCTGGCATTCAGCCGCGCAGGTGACGAATTTTGGAACAAACCAGACCATGGTTGGACTGAAATCCCATTCGATCAAACTGTACCAAGACCTGTCTGCGAATCCCGACTATCCCATCAATTACCACCATGGTGACGGCGGAATCAGGTTGGCGAACACCCAAGCACAAATGCAGGGATACCGTCATTTCGCTTCGATGGCCCGGGGGATGGATGTCCATTTCGAGGTTATTGATGCCGAAGAATGCGCTCGGCGGCACCCTCTGATCTCGACCGAAAACCTAATTGGCGGGCTGTGGGATCCTTTGGACGGGGATATTGATCCGGCTCAGCTGTGTCAGGCGTTGGCCCGGGCTGCACGTTTGGCCGGGGCCGAAGTGTACCGGAATACCCCGGTTGTCGGGTTGATCCAGCACAAGGATGACACCTGGACGGTACAGACCGAACACGGTGATATCGACTGTGACATCGTGGTGAATGCCTGCGGATATCGTGTGAACGAAGTGGGCGCCTTGATGGGAGTGCACCACCCCGTGGCCTCGATGGAGCATCAGTATTTTCTGACGGAAGAAATTCCTGCTATCCGCGATGCCGGCCACCGAATGCCTTTGCTGCGATGTCCGATCAGCGATTTCTACTGTCGACAAGAAAAGAACGGCCTCTTGCTGGGGTTCTATGAACAGGACTGCAAGACCTGGGGCATGGACGGGATCGATCCAAATTTTGTAAATGCGCTTTGCCCGGACGATCTGGACCGCGTGTCGGACGTACTGGAAGGCGCTTTTGCTCGGATGCCTGCGCTGTTAGAGGCCGGGATTCACACGGTCGTCAACGGGCCGATAACCTATACGATTGATGGTGCACCACTTGTCGGGCCGATCCCGGGCAAGCGCAACGCCTTCTGTATTATCGGCCTGCGGGCTGGATTGGGTGAGGGCGGTGGCCATGGTTGGCTGTTGGCCCAGCAGATTGTGCATGGAGAAGCGTGTTATGACACCTGGTGTCTGGACCCGCGCAGGTTCACCGACCATGCGAATGTCGAACTGACGGCACTGAAGGCGGTTGAGGATTATCAAAACGAATTTCGCTTTCATCTCCCGCATGAACACCGCCCCGCGGGGAGGCCCGCCAAGACCACTGCTTTGACCCCGGTTCTGGCGGCCGAGGGCGCCGAATTCACTGTCGTCAATGGATGGGAAAGGGTGGATTACATCAAGCCTGACCCCAGCTTTGAACCGACCCTCAGTTTCGATTTTGACGAAACCTATGATCTGGTCGGGGCCGAGGTGGCAAATGTTCAGTCCAATGTCGGGTTGTCCGAGGTGAATGGTTTCAACCGTATCGAGATTACCGGCGCGGATCGGCATGCCTTTCTGGATCGTCTGTTTTGCGGTGCTGTCACGCGCCGCGACGGCAGGGTTGGGCTGGGCTATCTTTTGAACCATCACGGGATGGTCAAAGCCGAAGCGACTGTGGCGAACCTGCCCGCCAGCGATCGCGGCCCTGCCCGGGTCTGGTATGGCTCGGCGGCGGCAAGTGAATTCCACGATATGGATTGGCTAAAGCAGAACCGCCACCCCGATGAAGACGTGCATTTACGCAGTCTGACCAACGACTGCACCATTCTGATCCTTGCCGGCCCGAAATCACGTGATGTGCTGGCGTCCTGCGCGCGCGGTGATTGGTCCCCGCTGGCTTTTCCATGGCTGAGCGTCAGGGAGTGCTTTGTTGGGTTCGCTCAGGCAACGGTGATGGCGGTAAGTTTTTCTGGCGAACTGGCATATGAAATCCACGTTCCCAACCCTTCGCTTTATAGCGCATATCTGGCGCTGCGGCGGGCTGGAGAGCACTTCGGCCTCAAGTTGTTTGGCGCTCGGGCGATCGACTCCATGCGGATGGAAAAGACGTTCCTGCACTGGAAGGCTGATTTGATCACCGAGTTTGATCCTTTTGAAACAGGTCTGAATCGGTTTGTGAGGTTGGAAAAGGGCGACTTCATCGGGCGCGATGCCCTGCTGAACCGTGATGCTGATGGGCCGCGGAGAAAACTCGTGCCGCTCCGGTTGGAAACCGAACAGGGATCTGCCCATGCCGGAGCTTCGCTGATGCTGGGTGACACGGTTGTCGGGACAATCACCTCGGGCGAGTGGGGGCACCGCACCGGCCTCAATCTTGCCCATGGATTTGTCGATCCGTCACTTGCAGAAATCGGGTGCAAGATAGAGTTGGATCACTGTGGAACACGGGTCAACGCAACCGTGATCGCACCTTCGCCCTATGACCCGGACCATAGCAGGCTCCGGGCTTGACGCAGAACGGGTTGCAAGTTCATCATTGCAATGAGGGGCGTTCTTTGTTTCGCTAGTTTTGATGTAATCGAAACAACGGACTGTAAATGTGCCAAAGTCGCTAAGCCTCCGCTGGCTGGAAGTTTTTCAGTTGGTCGCAAAGTCAGGATCGATCCAACAGGTCGCATCGGAAACCGGTTTGTCTATCAGCACAGTTTCCAATCACCTACGAAGCCTTGAGACCGCGTTGGGCATTGATTTGGTGGATCACGGGCGTCGTCCAATGGGTCTGACACCTGCCGGTGAAGTCTATGCGCGCCATGTCCGCGATGGGCTGATTGTTTTGAAAAAGGCCGAGGCGGAGATCCGGTCGGGTAACTGGCGCCATGCGACGGATTTGAGGCTGGCACTGATTGATGATTTCGACAATCAAATCTCGCCAGACTTGTTTCGGTTTCTTGCGCATGCTTTGCCGCGCTGCAGTTTTCGGCATTTCACACGCCCCAGCCATGAGATCATTGCCAAGTTACAGGAACACAAGCTGGATGCAGGGGTGGCGACCCGACCGTTCGAACGGACCGAGGGCCTGATCGAATACCCGTTGATGCGCGACCCTTTTATCGTTGTTTTGCCCGGAGCGTTCAGTGGCATGCCCGAGGAGATGTTTTCATCAAACGCAGAATTGCCGTTGCTGCGCTATTCGCGTGATTACGTGATCGGCAAGCAAATTGAGATACAGCTCAGGCGAGGTAAATTTGATCTACCCAACAGGTTCGAACTGGAATGCAATCAGTCGATCATAGGATTGGTCGCTGAAGGCACCGGTTGGACCATTACCACGGCCGCAAGTTTTCATAGGGCCCACAGATTTCACGACCAAGTTCGGGTGGTGCCATTTCCCGGCCGAAACTTTGTAAGAACAGTGTCTTTATTCACGACCGACGTATACCCCGAGACCACTTCGAAGCTAATCCAAAGAGCGATGGGAAAGCTCATCCGTCAACATTTTACCGACCCGATGTGCGCAAGTCACGCCTGGTTGAAAGGTGAGTTTCGCACCATGGAAAACGAGGCCGCCTGAAGTCAGCCGGGGCGCCCCAGCGATTGGCGTTCGACCAAATTGGTTCGCAACTGTACATTGCAACTTTCGGTGGGCTTTTCGATCAACCCAACCAGTTCCAGCGCAGCCCGTCGACCCATCTCGCGATGTGGGACATGCACGGTCGTCAAACCTGGATCGGTGATCTGCGCCAGTTCGATATCGTCAAACCCTGTGACGGATACGTCTTGAGGAACTCTAAGCCCCATCTCCTTGGCCCGGCGCGACGCACCGATAGCCAGAACATCGTTCCCGCACAGCACCGCTGTTGGTCGATCTTGCCGCGACATCAGACGGGAAAACGCCTCTGCCCCGTTTTCGATTTCATATGGCGTTTCTACGATCGTCAGCCGGTCATTTGGGATGTTGTTGCGGCGCATTGCTTCTTGCACCCCTTCGATCCTCAGTCGGGCACGGTCGTTTCCGGTGCTGACACCAGAAATCATACCCAGGGTCCGGTGACCCAGCCTGATCACTTGATTTGCCAGTTCGGCCATGGCCGCACGGTTGTCAAATCCGACCGAAGGGACTGGTGCGTCTGCCTGAAACGACCACGCTATCAGAACCGGAATCCTGCGCTTTGCGAGATAGTCATAGATCCGCGAGTCTCGATCATGCCCGATCAGCAGCAACCCATCCGCCCCCCGTGCGACCAGGTTGCGTATCTGCTCTTCTTCGATCTCAGGCTGATAGGCCGAACTAGAGACAAGCAGGGTATAGCCATGCTGGCGCAGCTCTTCCTGAAAGGCCTGAAGTCCACGCGCAAAGATCGCGTTTTCCATGGTGGGAATGATGGCGCCGATGGTGTGCGACCGTCTGGCAGCCATAACACGCGCGGCAAAATTCGGCGTGTATCCCAAAGCGTCAACGGCAGACTGAACCCGATCACGCGTAGCCTGCACCACCAGGTTCGGAGAATTGAGGCAACGTGAAACCGTGGCGGTCGATACGCCCGCGAGTTTCGCAACATCCTCCAGGGTCGGTGCAGTTTTTGCCTTTGGCATTGTCAAACCTGAAATTTGATTTTGCAAATATGTGTAAGCTCTGCGCCGTTCAGGTGAAAGCGAATTGTAACCGCTTACAGAGATTGATTGCTTTGTCGCAGGCAAACCGGTGCTGGCTTGGCTCAGGAAAATACCAACCCGTCGCGAATTTGTGGATGGATATTCAGAACGTAGAAACTTCAAGTATAAAATATTTTTACTTGAAGGGATGGGCCACCTGGTCTAGCGTTTCAGGTAAAGCTGCGAATGGGGGAAGGTAACGATGCGTGTTGCATGTCTCGGCGGCGGGCCGGCTGGCCTCTATTTCGGGATTTCAATGAAGCTCCGCGATCCGGATGCCGAAGTGGTTGTTATCGAGCGAAACCGCCCGGATGACACATTTGGCTGGGGCGTCGTGTTGTCTGATGAGACGCTGGATAATCTTGCCGCCAATGACGCAGCCAGCGCGACGGTGATACGTAAACACTTTGCCTATTGGGATGACGTAGCACTTGTGCATAAAGGTCAGCGCACCGTGTCCAGCGGCCACGGATTTTGCGGGATCGGACGCAAGCAACTGCTGCTCATTTTGCAAGACCGAGCGCGCGAGCTTGGTGTCGAGATGCGCTTTGAGACCGAGGCGGCATCAGCCTCGGACTATATGATGAACTACGACGTCGTTGTGGCTTCGGACGGGCTGAACTCCAAGTCACGGGCCGAGTTCGCAGATGTTTTTCGACCCGATATAGACCAACGACGGTGTCAGTTCGTCTGGCTGGGTACGCATCAGAAGTTTGACGACGCCTTCACCTTTATTTTTGAGGAAACGCCAAAGGGCTGGGTCTGGGCACATGCCTATCAGTTCGACCGGGATACGGCGACTTTCATCGTGGAATGCTCGCAACAGACCTTCGATGCTTTTGGGTTTGGTGAGATGACCAAGCAAGAGTCCATCGCTTTGTGCGAAGACATTTTCAAAGATCATTTGGGCGGCCATCCCTTGATGAGCAATGCCAGTCATATCCGCGGCTCGGCCTGGCTGCGGTTTCCTAGGGTCTTGTGCGAAAAATGGAGTTACAAAAACCTGGTATTGCTGGGAGATGCCGCAGCGACCGCACATTTTTCCATTGGCTCGGGAACAAAGCTGGCACTGGAAAGCGCTATAGCGCTGGCTGACTTCGTCCATAAAGAAGATACGCCTGAAGCGGCTTTCGCGCGGTATGAGGACGAGCGTCGTCTTGAAGTGTTGCGCCTGCAATCGGCAGCGCGGAACTCGGTCGAATGGTTCGAGAATGTCGAACTTTACCTCGATCAGGATTCGGTTCAGTTGAATTACGCGATGCTGACACGGTCTCAGCGGATCAGCCACGAGAACCTGCGCCAACGCGATGCCAACTGGCTGGGGCATGCCGAGGCCTGGTTCATGCAGCAGTCTGGGGGCGCTGCTGATGGTATGGCCCGGCCCCCGATGTTTGCGCCATTTCGCCTGCGGGGGATGCAGTTAAAGAACCGGATCGTAGTGTCACCCATGGCACAGTACAAGGCGGTTGATGGGTGCCCGGTTGACTGGCACCTGATCCATTACGGTGAAAGGGCCAAAGGTGGCGCCGGGCTGGTATACACCGAAATGACCTGTGTCAGCGCCGAAGGCCGGATCACCCCAGGATGCCCGGGGCTTTATGAGCCCGAACACGAGGCCGCATGGGCTCGACTCACCGAATTTGTCCATGCGGAAACCGACGCCAAAATATGCTGTCAAATCGGCCATTCGGGCCGCAAAGGTTCAACCTGCATCGGGTGGGAAGGAATGGACCAGCCGCTGAAGGAAGGAAACTGGCCTTTGATATCAGCTTCGGCCATCCCTTGGTCCGACGGTAACGCTGTGCCCAGCGCGATGGATCGTGCAGATATGGATAGGGTCACGTCCCAATTTGTGACAGCAGCCCGGATGGCAGATCGTGCTGGGTTTGACATGATCGAACTGCATGCGGCGCATGGCTACCTCATCTCGTCCTTTATCTCTCCTTTGTCGAACACGCGCGACGACATGTATGGGGGCAGTCTTGAAAACCGTATGCGTTATCCGCTTGAAGTTTTTTCAGCTATGCGGACGACCTGGCCCAAAAATAAGCCGATGGCGGTGCGCATTTCTGCCAATGACTGGGTCGGACCTACTGGCGTGACGCCGCAACAAGCTGTGGATATAGCGGCGATGTTCGATGCGGCGGGTGCAGATATCGTGGATGTTTCCGCCGGGCAGACTTCGACCGATGCTAACCCGGTTTACGGCCGTATGTTCCAGACCCCTTTCGCGGACCGCATTAGAAACGAATGCGGCATCAGTACTATGGCGGTGGGGAACATCTATGAAGCCGATCACGTAAATTCGATTCTCATGGCCGGTCGTGCGGATCTGGTGTGCCTTGCCCGGCCTCATCTGAACGATCCGTACTGGACCTTGCACGCGGCTACGGCGTTGGGGGACCGGCAGGAAACTTGGCCCCGCCCCTATGAAGCCGGGCGGGATCAGGCTTGGCGCCTGGCAGATCGCATGGCGGAAACGGCGGGTGAAGTATGAAACATGTCGTCATAACCGGCGGCGGCACCGGCGTTGGTGCGGCTATAGCCCAAGATTTCGCGAATGGCGGAGCAGCCGTTACCATTTTGGGCCGTACAGAGGCCAAGCTGCAGCAGCAAGCCTTGCCGTATGTCCTTTGTGATGTGACCGATGACAAGCAGGTCCTAGCTGCTATTGAAACAGCACGGGCAGAACGCGGCCCGATTTCAATAGCGATTGCGAATGCCGGCGCGGCCCATTCGCTTCCGTTTCATCGGATGACCGCCGATGATCTGCGGACCCTGACGGATGTGAATCTGGTGGGTGTTTTCAATCTATGGCAGGCGGCTTTGCCTGACATGCAAGCCGCAGGAGCGGGCCGTCTGATTGCCATCGCGTCCACCGCCGGATTGAAGGGCTATCCTTATGTTTCCGGCTATTGTGCGACAAAACATGCGGTGGTCGGGCTGACGCGGTCTCTGGCGGTCGAACTTGCGGCGACGGGCATCACCGTCAATGCGGTTTGTCCGGGGTTTGTGGAAACGCCGATGCTGGATCGCTCGATTGCGAACATCGTCGAGAAGACGGGAATGAGCGCGGAAAATGCGGTGAAAAGCCTGAAAAAGATAAACCCACAGGGTCGTTTCATCCAGGTCGAAGACGTAGCGGGTGCCGTGAGGTGGTTGTGCTCGGATGCGGCAAATTCAGTCAATGGCCACGCGCTTAGCCTGTCCGGAGGCGAGATATGAACCCAAACCCGCTTCAAGCACCATTGGAAGATCCATCCAAAGAGAGGTTGCGGTTATGGTTGCGGCTGCTCAAGACCACGCGTGGCATCGAGGCAGCGCTAAGAGAGAACCTCAGGTTAGAGTTCGACACGACACTGCCGCGTTTCGACGTGATGGCAGCCCTGTCGCGGTTCGAAGATGGGCTGAAGATGAGCGAAATCTCGGGTGCGCTGCGCGTTTCGAACGGGAATGTGACCGGAATCGTGGATCGGCTGGCTGATGACGGCCTGCTCGTGCGCGTACCTGTGCCTGGGGATCGTCGTGCCCATCGCGTACGCATGACACAAAAAGGATGCGAGGAATTCGCACGTCAGGCCGCGGCGCATGAGGCGTGGATATCCGATATGCTTGGCCAGTTTTCCGCCGAGGACGCCCGCACTCTGACAACCGAATTCACTATTTCGGAGGAAATCGATGGCCAGTGACGTCAAACATTTTCGCTGCGAAATCCGGAACCGGGTTGCAACGATTGCACTGAACCGACCAGAGCGTAAGAACCCTTTGACCTTCGACAGCTATGCCGAACTGCGCGATTGGTTCAGGGATCTGGTCTATTCAGAAGAGGTAGATGCAGTGGTGTTCGCCTCAAATGGTGGCAATTTCAGCTCGGGCGGCGATGTGCACGATATCATCGGTCCGCTAACGCGCATGAAGATGAAGGACCTGTTGCTCTTCACGCGAATGACCGGAGATCTCGTCAAGGCGATTGTGAATTGTGGCAAGCCGGTGATTGCTGCAGTGGACGGTATTTGCGTGGGGGCCGGGGCCATCATCGCTATGGCTGCGGATTTGCGTATCGCCACCCCGCAGGCCAAATGTGCATTCCTGTTCACGCGGGTGGGGCTGGCAGGGTGCGATATGGGGGCCTGCGCCATCCTGCCCCGTATCATCGGGCAGGGGCGTACGGCCGAACTGCTCTATACCGGACGCAGCATGACCGCTGATGAGGGGCTTTCCTGGGGGTTCTACAATGCGGTGGTTGATCCATCCGAGCTTGACGCTACCGCGCAATCTCTGGCTGACCGTATCGTGGCAGGCCCCAATTTTGCGCATATGATGACCAAGACCATGCTGGCGCAGGAGTGGTCTATGTCGATCGAACAGGCAATCGAAGCAGAGGCGCAGGCCCAGGCGATCTGTATGCAAACCGGAGATTTTGAACGCGCCTACAAGGCCTTTGTTGCAAAAGACAAACCAGTATTCGAGGGCGATTGATGGCAGATCAGAGCTTTCTTTCGTGGCCATTCTTTGACCCTCATCACCGGGGCTGGGCGGATCGGGTGCAAGACGTCGCTCGGGGACTAGCTATTGACCATGGCGACCCGGACCAGGCTTGTCGCGATCTGGTCCGCCAGCTGGGCGACGCAGGGCTGCTGCAGCCTACTTCGGACGAAAGCGGCCATTTGGATGTCAGGACGCTGTGCCTCAGCCGTGAAACACTTGCCCGCCATGATGGGTTGGCCGATTTCGCCTTTGCAATGCAGGGGCTTGGAACCGGTGCGATCTCGTTGTTCGGCTCAAAAGGCCAAAAGGCGCATTGGCTGCCGCAAACGCGCTCTGGTCAGGCTATCGCGGCCTTTGCATTGACTGAACCTCAATCGGGGTCGGATGTGGCAAATTCGACAATGACGGCTATCCGTGATGGCAACGACTTTGTCCTGAACGGTGAAAAGACATGGATATCGAACGGGGGTATCGCAGATGTCTACACCCTGTTCGCCCGTACTGGCGAGGCACCCGGGGCCAAAGGGTTATCAGCTTTTATCATCACTCCTGATCTGAAGGGTTTCGAAGTTGTCGGGCGACTGGACACAATCGCGCCACACCCATTGGCGACTTTGCGTTTCAATGATGTGCGTGTGCCGGCTAGCGCGATGATCGGTCAAGCTGGCGCAGGATTTCGTATTGCAATGTCTGTGCTGGACCTGTTCCGCCCGACGGTGGCCGCCGCTGCGCTGGGATTTGCACGACGCGCGCTGGATGAGGCGCTGACACGGGTATCGGAACGGCAGGTGCAAGGCGCCCCGTTGTTTGATTTGCAGATGGTGCAGGGACACATCGCCGAGATGGCATTAGATGTCGATGCTTCGGCGCTTTTGATCTATCGGGCAGCGTGGGCCAAGGACAGCGGAGCGGCGCGCATCACACGTGAGGCGGCGATGGCCAAGCTGTTTGCTACCGATCAGGCGCAGTTGATTATCGACAAGGCGGTTCAGTTGTTTGGTGGCGACGGGGTGCGTTCTGGGATGGCGGTTGAATCTCTGTACCGAGAAATCCGTGCCTTGCGCATCTACGAGGGCGCCTCGGACGTTCAAAAAGTAATCATTGCACGTCAGACGATGGCCGCGCACATGGAGGGAAGGTGATGCTTGGACCGTCTGCACATACCGACACGTTCAGCCGCGATAACCTGCCCCCCCAGGATCAGTGGCCCGACTTCCTGTTGGCGGGTTTTGCATATTCCGATCATGTGAATGCAGCATATGAGCTGACCGATGCCATGGTTGCCAAGGGCTTTGGTGATCATACCGCTTTGATCGGCAATGGTCGGCAACGAACTTATAAAGAGCTCAGCGACTGGACCAACAGGCTGGCACATGTATTGGTCGTTGACTTGGGGGTCGAGCCGGGAAACCGGGTGCTGATCCGATCGGCTAACAATCCGGCAATGGTTGCGTGCTGGCTTGCCGCAACCAAGGTGGGTGCGGTCGTCGTCAATACTATGCCGATGTTGCGCGCTGCAGAACTGACGAAAATTGTCGATAAGGCGGAAATCCAGTTTGCATTATGTGATACCCGGCTGATCGACGAAATGCAGTCCTGCGCCAGTGATAGCCGGTTCCTGCAGCGGGTTGTCGGGTTCGACGGAACTTCAAACCACGATGCCGAGCTTGATCGTCTAGCACTTGAAAAACCGGTACAGTTCGATTGCGTTAAAACCGGGCGCGACGACGTGGCCTTGTTGGGTTTCACCTCCGGCTCGACAGGTGAGCCCAAGGCCACCATGCATTTTCACAGAGATATTCTGATCATTGCCGACAGCTATGCGCGTGAGGTGTTGCAGGTCGTTCCGGAGGACGTTTTTGTTGGTTCTCCACCTTTGGCCTTCACATTCGGGTTGGGTGGTCTGGCGGTGTTTCCGTTGCGGTTCGGCGCGACTGCAACCCTGTTAGAACAAGCCTCGCCTGCGGGCATGATCGAGATAATCGAAAAATACAAAGCGACTGTCTGTTTCACTGCGCCAACCGCCTATCGGGTCATGCTGCAGGCGATGGATGACGGTGTTGATCTGTCTAGTCTGCGTGCGGCTGTGTCGGCGGGCGAGACCTTACCACAGCCAATCTATGACGAGTGGATTTCCAAGACAGGCAAACCAATGCTCGACGGGATCGGCGCGACCGAGATGTTGCACATCTTTATTTCAAACCGGTTTGACGATCACCGCCCAGCCAGTACCGGCAGGCCGGTTACCGGATATGAGGCCAAAGTACTAAACCCAGACGGAACTGAAGCTGCAGTTGGGGATATCGGACGCCTGGCTGTTCGTGGTCCGACAGGGTGCCGGTATCTGAATGATAAGCGGCAGGCGGGTTATGTGACAGATGGGTGGAATATCACTGGTGACAGCTTTTATCGGGACGCAGAGGGGTATTTTCATTTTTCTGCGCGCAATGACGACATGATTATCTCGGCCGGATACAACATAGCCGGACCCGAAGTCGAAGCCGCACTTCTGGCGCATGAAGCCGTTGCGGAATGCGCGGTGATCGGCGTCCCAGATGCTGAGAGGGGTAATATTGTCCAAGCACATGTTGTTCTGGCTTCAGGTACGGCTGATGACGCTATGCGCGAAGCCCTTCAGGCTCATGTGAAATCTATGATTGCCCCGTATAAATACCCGCGCTCGATCCGGTTCTGCGATGGTTTGCCCAAAACCGCGACCGGAAAAATCCAGCGTTTCCGCCTGAAATCATGATCAATGTATGTAGAATATAGCGGGCAGAAAGAATGTAAGAAAAAGACCGAATTGCCAAAGGCATAGACCGAACGTTGAGAATAATGACATAAATCGCGTTCATAGGACCAACGAAGGGAGAAGACGATGAAGAGACTATTGGCGGCTGCAGCGATCACCGCGCTGTGCGCGACGGGTGTTACAGCGGAAGTTAAGGTGGGGATGATCACAACGCTTTCAGGCGGCGGGGCCGGTTTGGGCATCGACGTACGGGATGGGTTCATGCTTGCGATTGCTCAATCGGGGCGGGATGATATCGAGGTGGTGATCGAAGACGACCAGCGCAAACCGGATATCGCGGTACAGCTGTCAGACAAGATGATCCAATCCGAACGTGTAGATGTGATGACCGGTATCATCTGGTCAAACCTGGCGATGGCGGTTGTGCCAGCCGCCGTGAACCAGGACGTTTTCTATCTGTCACCCAATGCGGGCCCGTCACCTCTAGCGGGGAAGGGCTGTCACCAGAACTATTTCAACGTTGCCTGGCAGAACGACAACCTGCACGAGGCCGCGGGCGCATACGCCAATGGTGCGGGTTACAAGAGCAGCTTCATACTTGCTCCGAATTACCCGGCGGGTGTCGACGCGCTGACAGGCTATAAACGCTTTTTCGAAGGTGATCTGGCCGGTGAGATCTATACCGAGCTTGGCCAGACTGATTATGCAGCTGAAATCGCGCAAATCCGCGCAAGCGATGCGGATAGCGTCTTTTTCTTCCTGCCCGGCGGGATGGGGATTTCGTTTCTGAAGCAATATGCCGACAGCGGGATCGATCTTCCAGTTGTTGGCCCAGCCTTCAGCTTTGATCAGGGCATTCTGCAGGCGGTAGGCGATGCGGCGCTGGGCGTGGTGAACACTTCGCAGTGGAACAAGGATATCGACAACCCGACCAACGCTGCCTTTGTCGAAAGCTTTCAGGCAGAATACGGACGTCTGCCCTCGCTTTACGCCAGTCAGGGATTCGATACCGCTAACCTGTTGCTTGCCGCGCTTGACAAGGCTGACCCGTCAGATGCGGATGCCTTCCGCGAAGCGCTGAGGGCGGCGGATTTCAACAGCACACGAGGGGATTTCAGCTTTGGCCCGAACCATCATCCGGTTCAGACCATCTATGCGCGCGAAGTGATCAAAGAAGGTGATGTATTTACCAATAAGATCCTTGGCGTAGCTCTTGAAAACCACTCTGATGCCTACGCGGCCGAGTGCAAAATGTAACTGAATTTCTGCCTGCCCCTAAAAGTGGGCGGGCAGATCACCGGAGTTTCCATGTCCTCGATCCTGATTATCGAGCAGATCCTGAACGGGCTGCAGTTCGGCGTCATGTTGTTTTTGATGGCTGCTGGCCTGACGCTGATCTTCGGGGTGATGGGCCTGATCAACCTGGCCCATGGCTCTTTGTACATGGTGGGTGCATTTGCCGCTGCAGCAGTTGCAGGGGCGACCGGGTCATTTCTGCTTGCTCTGATTGCTGCTCTGGCTGCGGCCGCACTGGCAGGGGTGATCGTAGAAATGCTCGTTATCCGGCGGCTTTATCAGGCACCACATTTGGATCAGGTTCTGGCCACCTTTGCACTGATCCTGATCTTTTCCGAAGGGACAAGGTGGGTCTTTGGGTCTTTCCCATTGTTCCTGGATATTCCAGCGGCACTTTCGGGTCCGATCACGCTGCAGGGCGGGATCGAATATCCCCTCTATCGCCTAACCCTGATCGGGATTGGTCTTGCTGTTGCAGTAGGTTTGTGGGCCCTGATCGAACGCACGCGTTTGGGTGTGCAGATACGGGCCGGTAAGAACGACCGGGAAATGATTGCCGCACTGGGCGTCGACATCTCGAAACTTTATACGTTGGTATTTGCACTAGGGGCGGGGCTGGCGGGGCTTGCCGGTGCTTTGGTTGGGGCAATTCAGTCGGTACAGGTGGGCATGGGTGAACCTGTTCTGATCCTGGCCTTCGTGGTTATCGTAATCGGTGGCATAGGCTCGGTTCGGGGGGCGTTCATCGGGGCGCTGTTGGTTGGGCTAACCGACACGCTGGGCGGGGTTTTCCTGCCCGAGCTGTTCAAACTGTTCATGGAACCGGGAGCCGCTCAGAAAAGCGGCTCGGCTCTGGCATCAATGGGAATCTATGTCCTGATGGGACTGGTCCTGATCTGGCGCCCAACAGGTCTGTTCGGAGCCCGCGCATGAGAATGAATGAAAGATACATCAATGGCCTGATGATCGCCGGCCTGCTGGCGCTGCCCCTTTGGGCGCTGGCCGCGGACCAGCCCTTCACAATCACGCTTGTGACGCGGGCGGTGATCTTGGCGCTTGCAGCGGTTGGTCTGAATGTCATCCTGGGAATTGGGGGGTTGGTCAGCTTTGGCCATGCTGTTTTCTTCGGGATCGGCGGCTATGCGATGGGCATTCTGACCTATCACGCGCAGACCTACACTGCACTGGATTTGGGCTTGATTTCTATCGAAGGCAGTAAATCCATGCCCGTGATCTGGATAGTTGCGATGCTTACTTCGGGCATTGCTGCCTTTTTCGTCGGTCTTCTGTCCCTAAGAACGTCAGGCGTTTATTTCATCATGATTACGCTGGCCTTCGGACAGATGTTTTACTACTTCGCGATTTCTTGGGCGCAATACGGGGGCGAAGACGGATTATCCATCTATGTTCGCAACGGTTTTCCCGGCCTCAACACATTGGATCCGATCCAGTTTTACGGCATCTGTTTCGCGCTGCTATGTCTCCTCCTGTTCCTGTTTGCGCGGATGCAAGCCGCGCCATTCGGGCTGGCTCTTAATGCGACGCGGCAATCTACGGCGCGGGTCGAGACCGTGGGATTGAATCCCATGCGTCTGAAACTTCTGGCCTTTGTTCTGTCCGGCGCTGTCACTGGTCTGGCCGGGGCGCTGTTTGCCGATCTCAACCGGTTCGTTTCGCCGTCTATGTTCAGTTGGCAGCTTTCTGGCGAATTGATTGTGCTGATAATCATCGGAGGTGTCGGACGCCTGATGGGTCCGGTAATTGGGGCTTGTGTGTTTGTCGCGCTCGAGCATTTTCTGGGTGAACTAACCGATTTCTGGCATGTATATTTGGGTATTGTTCTGCTGTGCATCGTTCTGTTTGGTCGCGGTGGCCTGATTGGGCTGCTAACCGGGAAAGAGGGGGCACATGTCTGATCCGGTCCTTGCCACCGAGAGTCTGAACAAAAGCTTTGGCGCGTTAAAGGCTACGGATAACGTCTCGATTGATCTCAGGCCAGGAGAGATCCACGCCATAATTGGTCCGAATGGAGCGGGAAAATCCACGTTGATCCAGCAGATTTGCGGAGGTTTGCAACCGGATTCAGGGCGTGTTTTGCTGTGCGGACAGGATGTGTCGGACCTTGGCACGCAAAAGCGGGCAAGAGCAGGGATGGGGCGGACGTTCCAGATATCTGAACTGTGCATGGAAGATACGGTTCTGGAAAACGTCGTGTTGAGCGCCATGGGTGCGGAAAACCTCGTATGGCGGTTCTGGAAACCTGCCTTGAAACGGCCAGAGCTGCTCGAAAGGGCCGAGGCTGCGCTGGAAAGGGTGGGCCTGGGCGATGAACGCGAAACGCGTTGCGCAAATCTCAGCCATGGTCAACGCCGCCAGCTTGAAGTCGCCGTGGCTTTGACTTTGTCACCTAGGGTCTTTGTCATGGATGAACCGATGGCCGGGCTTGGCGCTGGAGGGTCCAAACGGTTGACCGGGTTTCTTGACGGTCTGCGGGAAGAGGCGCCCATCCTCCTTGTCGAACATGATATGGACGCCGTTTTTGCGCTGGCTGACCGGATCAGCGTATTGGTCTATGGCAAGGTGATTGCAACCGGGACGGCAGATGAAATCCGCGCAAGCCGTGAGGTGCGCGATGCCTATCTGGGGGATGAGGCATGACTTTGTTGCGGGTAGAAAACCTGACCGCGACATACGGCGTCAGTCAGGCTTTATTTGGCGTCGATCTTTCTCTGGCGCAGGGCGAGGTTACAGCCCTTATGGGGCGCAATGGGATGGGCAAGACCACGACTGTCAAAGCCATTTGCCGGATGATCCGGTCCGAGGGCACCTTGTCGCTGAACAATCAGAATCTGCACGCTCTACCCAGCTATAAGGTCGCGCGTCTTGGTGTCGGGCTGGTACCCGAGGGGCGCCGGTGCTTTGCCGACCTGACGGTGCGCGAGAATCTGATCGCAGCTGCCAGACCCGGCGAGTGGACATTGCAGAAGGTGGCTGAACTGTTCCCACGGTTAGAGGAACGTCAGGGCCAAGGGGCAGCCTCACTATCCGGCGGAGAACAACAGATGCTGGCTATCGGGCGCGCCCTGATGACAAATCCGCAGCTCTTGATCCTCGATGAAGCAACCGAAGGGCTGGCTCCGATCGTGCGACAGGAAATCTGGTCGGTCTTGCATCGCCTGAAACAGGAAACCAATGTTTCGATCCTGTTGATCGACAAGTCTCTGAAAGAGTTGGCGCTGGTGTCTGACCGCGCGGTCATTCTTGAGCGCGGTAAAACAGTCTGGTCTGGCGCGATGGTGGATCTCAGTCATGACATCACAGAAAAATATGTGGGGGTCTGATGACTTTTGAATTCCACCAAAAGGTTCTGTTCAAACATTGCGACCCGGCGGGGATTGTCTTTTTCCCGCGCTATTTCGAGATGATCAATGATTGCGTTGAGACCTATTTCGATCAGGTGCTATGCAAACCGTTTGAAGAGATTCATCCTGTTGGCGCAGTGCCTACCGCACAGATACAAACCCGATTTTCAGCGCCCAGCCGTCACGGTGACCATTTGATATTCCGGATGAAGATCACAAAGATCGGACGCAGTTCAGCCGAATACTCGGTCGTGGCCAGTTGTGCGCAAGAGGAGCGACTGACAAGCGTAGCAACGCTTGTTCATGTAGATTCAAAGGGCGGTCCAACGGCCTGGCCCGCAGACATCCGTAAAAAACTCGAGGCATTCAGGGACGACGCGCTATGAGCCACAAGACAATTCACCCCGATGGCTGGTTGCCTGCCAAAGGATATGCCAATGGCGTTTTGACCAAAGATGGAACGTTACATATCGGCGGGCAAATAGGATGGGACGCGAACAAGAAATTTGTCAGCGGCGGGTTCATCGGACAGATGAAACAGGCGCTGCAGAATATCGTTGATATTGTCGAGGCCGCTGGTGGCTCGGCCCGCGATGTGACCCGCCTGACCTGGTTCGTAACAGACAAACGCGAATATCTGTCTCTGCAAGCCGAAGTTGGGGCCGCCTATCGTGAGGTTTTCGGCAGGCATTTTCCTGCGATGTCAATGATCATCGTGGCGGGTTTGGTCGAAGACGAGGCCTTGTTGGAAATTGAAGCGACAGCACATTTATCCTGAAGGCAAGCGACATTGAAACGGGCCCAGCGGAATGAATTTGAGCGATTTTCACCATAGGAGGTGAGAATTCTGCCAAACCTCTTTTCTGAAATCACAGGGCCGCCGAAGCGGGTTGCAGCGGCCTAAACCGGGCTGGATTTTGTGCTCGTACCAGAGTGAAAAGGCCAACGTGCAGGGCGTAACCAAGTCATTTGGGCGACCGATTGAATGGTGAGGGGAGACAAAGACAAACTTCCGCCGCTATTTCGTCAGATCAATCACAAATTCATATCTCAAACAGATCCTCAACAAAACATGAGGGTCGACGCAGTGAAAAGAGTCACAAGGCATCTAAGTCTCGAAAGACGGCGGTTGTCGCTGATTGCGGCTCTGGCTTTTGCCTCAGGTTTCACTCTTTACTCACATATAGAGGCAACGCGTTTCGGATTACCCGTCCCGGTTGTTATCGGCCTGATCTATATGGCTGTCATTGTATGCGCGACGGCTCTATCCACCTATTTCCTTCCTGGCTTGCGCCGCGTCACGGATACGGTGGCGATGACGCGTCTGGCATTTGCTCTTTGGGTGGCCGGAACCCAAAGCCATGAGATCGCAGCCTCGCCCACAATCAGCGCCGCCGTTGTGGTAGGGGGCGCGATCTTCGTGTTGCAAACGGGTTCTTTGGTTCAAAAGCTGGCCGGTAATCGACCGGATTTCGGCTTTGTCCCTCACATTGTTGGAAACACGCGTCTGTTTCTGGCCTGGTTGGATAACGCCTGCGAATATCAGGGTGCCCGGGTCCAGCCGGTATTTGCAGGAAAGACACCTCGAACGGTGGTCTGATGGCAAAACTCTGGTTTATTTGGTCAGCGTTGCACAGGCCGTCTGGGCCCATCTAAGGGCCAGAGGCGAAAGATGCGGCCCGACCTGTCTGAGAACCTTGGCATGATAGTCATTGATCCAGTCAATTTCTGACTGATTCAGCATATCTGGCATCAACATATCCGTCTGGATCGGGATCCAGGTCATGTTCGAGAACTCCAGAAATCCGTCATCTGCCTCGACAATTTCGAACAGGTTTTCGATGCGAATGCCGAACCTGCCGGCCTCGTAATATCCCGGCTCGATCGACATAACCATGCCAGGCATCAGGTCGACCGGGTTGTAAGGTTTGCCAATGCGCTGCGGATGTTCATGGACAGACAACCGGTGGCCAATTCCATGACCCGTACCGTGGTCATAATCCAATCCCAGATCCCACAGCGGTCGGCGACAGATTGCATCAATGTGATGGCCCTGAGTGCCTGCAGGAAAGCGCAGCGTGGCCAGAGCGTGAAAGGCCTTGAACACTGCGGTATAGGCCCGGTCATATCCATCAGGCCGCTGAGGCCCGAACGAAAAGCTGCGCGTGGCATCCGTTGTGCCGGTGTCGTACTGCCCCCCGGAATCCAGCAGGTATGTGCCCCGCGGTTGGATCGGAACGGTATTGTCGGCCTCGGTAGCGTAATGGCACATCGCGGCATTGCCATCGGCGGCCGAGATTGTGTTGAAGCTTTCGTGGATGAACCCATCCTGAGCGCGGCGGAAGGCCAATACCCGCTGTTCTGCTTCACGCTCGGTCACCGGTTCAGCCTGTTTCTGTACCTGAGCCGCCAGCCAGGCGCAGAATTCGGTCCAGGCGATCCCGTCCCGGATATGGCAAGCGCGCAACCCTTCCAGTTCCGTTGTATTCTTGCGGGCTTTGGTTTTGCTTAACAATCCGTTGACCGGCACGCCCTTCGCTCCGGTACGCTCCAGCACTTGTTTGACCGCCGTCGGCGAAAAATCGGGGTCGAAAATCACAGCCTGGCCGGGCGCTGTGAGATCACTGAGTGTAGACAGAAAACCATCCGGCGCCTGAACCGAAACATTTTCCGGCATGTGGTCAGTGACATCGGCATCCAGTTTTTGGTCAGACACGAACCAGTGCACTTGGCCCGAGCTTTGCAACAGAAGGAAAGAGTTGGGAACAGGGTTGAAAGCCACGTCTGAGCCACGCACATTAAGCAGCCAGGCGATGTTGTCGGGCTGAGTTTCCACCAGCAAGCCGGCCTCTCGGCGTGTTAGCTCAGTGGCCAGATCCGAGATCTTATCACCCGCCGCCCGGCCCGAAAACTGAAGTGGAAATGGCTCGATCTGTCCTTGGGGGGCAGCGGGTTGGTCGGTCCAGATTGCATCGACCGGATTTGAAGCCGTCGCTACCATCGCGGCACCGCTGCCTTCCAGCCCGTGCTCAAATCGGTCAAACCAGACCGGCGGTAGGTGCATCGAGTCAAAGCCGATTTTCCATCCTTTCTGTGCAACGGCGGCCAGCCAGTATTCGGGCGGCTCGTTAAACAGATGATGGTGCGAGAAAACAGCCTCGGCACACTGGTTTGCAGCCTGCACCACATAGCGGCCATCGACAAATAAAGCGACAGTTTCGGGTGTGACGATGGCCATGCCTGCCGAGCCGCTGAAGCCAGTTACAAAGGCGAGGCGTTCATCATGAGGGGCAACATATTCGCCCTGATGTGCGTCGTAGCGGGGCACGATAAAGGCATCCAGACCTTGTGCTTTAAGCTCTGCGCGCAAGGCCGAAACAATCGCGGATCGGTCGGTTCCGGGGGCATCAAGCATCGGCATTTATCTCTTCAACATGGTGACAGGCGACCTCGCCACGATTTTCAAAAGGCATCAGGGCAGGCACTTTGGTTTCGCATATGTTGCTGGCGTGAGGGCACCGGACATGGAACGGACACCCTGAGGGCATGTTCAGTGGTGAAGGCAGCTCTCCCTCAAGCCGCTTGACGGCACCGCGGTTGTCGGGGTCCAGCGAAGGGGCGGCTGAAAGCAGAGCTTGGCTGTAAGGGTGGGAGGGGGCGGAAAACAAGGTTTCGCTGTCGCCGATTTCAACGATCCGCCCAAGGTAGATTACCGCGACCCGGTTTGAAACATGACGGACAAGCCGCAGGTCATGGGCCACAAACAGGATTGTCAGATCAAGTTCCCGCTGCAGGTCCAGCAACAGGTTTACCACCTGCGCCTGAACCGAAACATCTAGTGCCGAGACCAGTTCGTCCGCAATCAGAACTTCGGGTTCGACCGCCAATGCGCGCGCAATGGCGATCCGCTGACGCTGACCTCCGGAGAATTCGTGCGGCAGCTTGTCTTGCGCGTCCTTCGGAAGGCGGACCAGATCAAGCAACTCGGCCACACGGTCGGGAATTTCTGCTTCTGGGCGCATGTTGTGAACGCTCAGGGCTTCGGCCAGAATTTGCCCTGTCGTCATCCGGGGATTGAGCGATGAATAGGGGTCCTGGAACATCATCTGAACCCGGCGGTTATAGGTGCGGTCAGCTTTGATTTCGCCGTCGAATATGTCCTGACCTTCAAAGTGGATTGAACCGTCGCTGGGCTTATGAAGGCGCACGATACACCGGGCTAGTGTGGACTTTCCACACCCGGACTCTCCGACGACGCCCAGAGTTTCGCCGCGGGTCAGATCTAGGCTGACACCATTCAGCGCCCGTACTTCGCGACCAGGACGCCGCGAAATGACATCGCCGATGCTGCGGCCCATTGGGAACCGCAGATGCAGGTCGCGGATTTGCATCAGGGCAGTCATGCGGCGTTCCCTTGGGTTTTGGTTATCGGGTTGAAACAGGCGACCTGTCTTTGATCGGTGATCAGGGTCATCGCTGGGCGCTCTTGCGTGCAGGCGTCTATGCAGGCGGCACAGCGCAGTGCAAACGCGCATCCAGCAGGCAGGGCATCCAGTGCGGGCGGCACTCCGGGAACAGAATATAGCGGCGTGCGAGGAGCGATGTTTTCGGGCACAGACCGCATCAGACCCACAGTATAGGGGTGATGCGGTGCCCGCAGCACATCGCGGACCGGCCCTTGTTCGACGATCCGTCCCGCATACATAACGGCCACGTTGTCGCAAGTCTGGGCAACCACGCCAAGATCATGGGTGACCAGCACAACCCCCATATCCATATCCTGCGCCAGTCGCAGGATCAGATCGAGGATCTGGGCCTGAATGGTCACGTCCAGAGCTGTGGTGGGTTCATCCGCCAGCAACAGTTTGGGTTCTGCGGCAAGCGCTATTGCGATCATGACCCGCTGGCGCATTCCGCCGGAAAATTGGTGAGGATAATCCTTCAAGCGTTGCGCTGCCGAGGGGATGCCGACAAGGTCCAGCATTTCGATTGCCCGATCCAAGCGCGCGGCGCGGGGCAGGTCGGTATGGGCACGCAGGGTCTCTTCCAGTTGCAGTCCGACAGTCAGCAGAGGGTTCAGCGAAGTCATCGGTTCCTGAAAAATCATCGCGATTTCGCGACCCTGAAACCGACGAAGAGCCCTGTCTGACATGGATATCAGATCACGCCCATTCCAGCGCACCTGGCCGGTCACGTCGCCATAGCGGCGCGCCAGCCCCATGATCGAGCGCAACGTGACGCTCTTGCCCGACCCGCTTTCGCCGACCAGCCCCAAAACTTCACCCCGGTTCACGCCGAAACTGACATCGCGCAGCGCAGGCAGCGCGCGACCGTTCTTGTGAAAGGTTGTGCATAGCCCGGTTACTTCTAGAAGTTTCGTTTGGTCCTGCATCGCTATCCCCGCGGTCTCAGCAGATCGGCAAGCCCATCGCCCAAAAGCGAAAAGCCAAGGCCGGTCAGAACGATGGCGATGCCGGGCATCAGGCTCAGCCACCAGGCGGTCGAGATAAAGTTGCGCCCTTCGGCGATCAGCACGCCCCATTCGGCCTGCGGTGGTTGCGCCCCCAAACCAAGATAGCCCAGGGATGACCCCAGCAGGATCACCAGCGCCATGTCGGTCATCCAATAGACGATAACCGGCGTTATCGCGTTTGGCAGCAGGTGGCGAAAGATGATGCGCCAGTCAGAATAGCCCATGACCACCCCGGCCGAGGCATAGTCATTCCCCATTTGAGCGATCACCTCGGCCCGCATCAGGCGCGCATAATAGACCCAGTAAACAACTGAAATCGCGATATACATGTTGATCAGGCCCGGCCCTAGAACCGCAACCACGGCAATGACAAGAACCAGGAAAGGAAAGGTTATTACAGCGTCAACGATGCGGCCAAAGATCATGTCCGCGATGCCGCGATAATACCCGACCAGCGCGCCAACCGTTATACCGGTGACCAATGCGAATACAGTCCCGAAAATTGCCATCTGCATGTTGACCTGATAGGCCCAGATGACGCGGGATAGGCTGTCGCGCCCTAACAGATCTGTGCCGAACGGATGTGCCCAGGATGGTGGTTGGCGCAGGGCCAGATAGTCGATTGCGCTTGGGTCATAGGGCGCGAATACGCCGGGAAACAGGGCAAGCAGCACCGAAAACCCGATGATGATGCACCCGGCCACGAACCCAGGTTTGCGCAAGGCCCGCTGCATGAAGGTGGGGCGCTGCGAGGTGCTGTTGAAGGTCGCGTCACTCATTGCAGGCGCATCCTTGGGTCAAGGCGACTCTGAAACAGGTCGGTCATCAGGAAAACCACGGAAACCAGAACAGCAAATGTCAGTGTCAGCCCCTGAATCAGGGGGTAGTCGCGGGCAAAGATAGCCTCGAGCATCAGGCGCCCCATTCCGGGCACGGCGAATACGGTTTCGGTGACCAATGTCCCGCTCATCAGATTGCCGATGGACAGGCCCAGCAGGGTTACCGTGGAAATCAGCGCATTGCGCAGGACGTGGCGACCCAGAACCAAACGAGGCGGCAGGCCTTTGGCACGCGCGAACTGAACATATTCGGCGTCCAGAACCTCGATAATCGCGCTGCGCAGGTTCCGCATGATGATGGCCGAGGTGTAAAGCGCTACGGTCACTGAAGGCAGGAACAGGTGATAGAGCCGCTCGGTAAAGGTGTCGCCATATCCTCCGACCGGAAACAGGCGCAGCTGTGCTGCCAGAAAGGTCAACAGAACGAGGCCAATATAGAACACCGGCATCGACAGCCCGATCTGAAAGACAGTGCGGATCACAGCATCAGGCCAGCGCCCCCGGTTGAGCGCGGCAACAAAGGCCAGCGGACCGGCAATCAGCAGCGACAAAACCACCGAATATACGGTCAGGAAGACAGTGATAGGAAGACGGTCAGAAATCACATTGATCACATCCGAGCGCATCAGGATGGACCGACCCAGATCGCCCTGCACGGTGTTGGTCAGGAACAGCCAGAATTGCACCAGCATAGGTTCGGTCAACCCAAGCCGTTCACGGATGGCCTGGATGTCGGCGTCCGAGGCACGATCACCGGCCATCGCAATGGCAGGGTCCCCCGGTAGCAATCGAACAAGAAGAAAAATAATGATCATAACCAGAAAAAAGGTCGGGATCATCATCAGGAGTCGTTTGAAGATATAGGACAGGCTGGACAAAGCGAGCTCCGCAAATTTGTCCCGCCGCCTGAAAGCGGCGGGACCAGGGGTCTTACCTTAGCGGCTGACGGTTGCTTGATCGAAGATATTGTTGCCCAGAGGGGTCTGGACATAGCCTTCGACAGCTGAGCCAACTGCAACGGCAAAGGGGGTCTCATACATGAACAGCAGGGGGGCTGCTTCGGCATAGAGCTCTTGCATTCGGGCGAATTTCGCTTTGCGCGCCTCGGCGTCCATTTCACCGGCGGCTTCGTCGAACAGGGTGTTAAACTCGGCGTTTTCCCAGCCGGTTCCTACTGCCTTGGCCGTGGGTGTGTGGCCCAGCCAGCCCACCACCTGACTGGGATCATTTACATCGTTGACCCAGCCATAGGTGTGAATGTCAAACTCACCTGATCGGTTCTTAGCGCCGCGTGTTGCGCCGTCCACTTGCTCGACCACAAGATCGACGCCCAGAGGAGCCCACATCTGCTGAAGCGCCGCAAAGATGGTTGCATCGTCCGCAGAACCTGCCAGCGTGGTAAAGGTGATTTCGGTTCCATCGGCAAACCCGGCCTCGGCCAACAATGCCTTGGCCTTGTCCACGTCATAGCCATAGAGCGGGGTCATGTCGGCGGCATATTGGGTAGCCTTGGCCATCAACGGCGAGCTCATCGGTTGACCCGCGCCATGCAGTACCAGCCCGATCAACGCTTCTTTGTTGGTGCCATAGTTCAGCGCCTGCCGGACGCGGGCGTCGGCCAGTGGGTTGGCAGAACCATCGGCTCGGTTATCGCGCGTATTGATTGGCGAATAGATGATCCGCGTGGACGGATAGAGGTTCATGTTGATGTTTGAATCCTGCTCCAGCTCGGCCACACGGCTGAACGGGATGAATTCTGCGGCATCAACTTCTCCGGCCTGCAAACTCAGAATGCGGGTAGCGTCATCCGGGATGATCTCAAAATGTACGGCATCCAGATACGGCAGAGCTTTGCCGTCTGCGCCCATGCGCCAATAGTTTTCATTGGCGCAGAAATCCATCGATGCACCTTGTTCAAAGCCACACAGATAGAAGGGGCCAGAGCCTACTCCGGCGGCTGTGGCGGCAAATATCGCAGCGGATTTTTCCTGATCTGTTGCACCTTCTGCAGCCTCAAAGGCCGCTTTGGACACGATTGCCGTGTTGAATGTGGCCAGCATGGACAGGATGGTTGGATCCGGGCTGCCAAGGGCAACCGTGATCGCGTTTCCATCTGCGGTAACCGCGTCGATCGAACCCAGCAAGCCAGCCCAGGGGCTCAGGTCGGGATTGCGCGCTCGGTCGAGGGAAAAGACTACGTCGTCACCTGACATGGGCGAACCGTTTGCGAATTTGATCCCCTCGCGCAGGGTCAGCGAAACCGTTTTACCATCGTCAGAGACTGTATAGGTCTCAGCAAGGCCGGGTTCGACGGAATTGCCGTCGGCACTGCTCCGCAGCAGGGTGTCGAACAGGCTGCCGACCATCCAGATATCAGGGTTGCGATCCGCATAGATCGGATCAATCAGGCGCGACCCGTCATAGCGTGCAAAGTTGAGTGTGCCGCCTCTTTCCTGTGCCAAAGCAGGCATGGCCAGGGTAGCGGCAACGGTTAGTCCCAAAACCGTCTTCAATTTCATAATCAGTCCTCCCGCAGAATGAATTCATGCTCGGGGCGACCATATCCGATTCTTAACAATACTAAAGCTTTTTTTAGTGGTGGGTGAAAATTGGCCAAATGTATTTAGGCTGACCTCTGTTCGGTTGGTCAATTTAACTTGCCACAAAGCCGGAATCATTGATCGGAGAGGTTGTTACCCAAAGCTCTACGGCTTCTACGTCCCCCAATACGACTGAGAAATGACGGGTAGATGTGTCGTGGTGAACGACGTCACCTGGCGACATAATGAAAACCTTGTCACCAAGGTGATATTCAAGCCGTCCCGAGATCAAATAGCAAAACGCCTCGCCCTCATGCCGCATCTTTTCGGAAACGTGCCCCGGGGGGCGATGAACGATCTGTGGGTTGAACAATGCACCGGTAAAACCAGGGCCCAGCTTCT
This sequence comes from Ruegeria sp. YTSA105, assembly GCF_059610225.1. NCBI lineage: Bacteria > Pseudomonadati > Pseudomonadota > Alphaproteobacteria > Rhodobacterales > Roseobacteraceae > Ruegeria > Ruegeria sp. YTSA105. The sequence continues at coordinate 54,758 of NZ_JBXWNE010000009.1, read as the reverse complement.
CATAAAACCTGCCCCGCATACCCAGGGAATATGTCTGGCGGTTGTCCTTTGCCACATATTCGCTGAACACTTCGGGTACGCTGAGCAGCTTTTCGATGCTGGTTTGAAGTGCCGCGGCAATCGCCATCAGCGAGGTCAGCGAGGGTGAGCTCAGGCCGCGCTCGACCTGAGACAGAAAGCCCGTTGTCAGATCAGAGGTCTGTGCGACCTTGTCCAAAGTCAGGCCCATCGCCTTGCGCCGCCTGCGAATTGCCTGCCCCAGCTCGGTCGGCGTGCCCTTCGGCTTTGATTTGTCGCGCGCGTTTGCTGCGTTCATTCCCTGTCTCCCGGAATAGTGGGTTGCCGCGCATTCAACCGGATCGCAGAGGAAATATCAAAATTTTTTTAGCAGAGGTAAATTTTTTTGGGAAGATCCGGGTGTAAACCTTCAAACCCCTTCAGTTTTTCCAACGGCTTAGTATCTAGCGAAACAGAATCAGAGTTTGATTGAGTGACGCCGATCCGCCGAGATCATGTCGCGGATGTTCTGGACGATTTGTTCCGCATGGGCGCTCGCCAATCGGTCGGCCTCGGTGATGTCCTGCGCCGCTATAGCTGCGATTATGTCGTCATGCTCCAGGGAATACCGATCCGGTAACCGATCCCCAAAGGACGAATAATAGGGCCGCATGATCCGTTGCCCTTCGTTCAGCAATCTGCGCGTCAGGCTTTCGTAATATGGGTTGCGCCCTGCTTTGGCGATTGCATTATGAAGCTCTGCATTTTTTGCGATCATGGTCAGAACGTCATTTTTGGCAGCTGCATCCGAAAATTCCTGCTGCCGCATGCGAATGTCGCACAGATCCTGGTCTTTTCGGTATTCGGCGGCCAGCCGGGTTGTAACGCGATACATCAGGGTCATCGCATCAAAGAATGTGTGAAGATTCAAAAAGTCTATGGGCGCCACTATGCTCGCGCGGTTCGGCAGTGTCGCCACCAGCCCTTCCGACGTCAGCCTGACAAGGGCTTCACGGATCGGGGTGCGCGACATCGAGAACCGCTCGCTCAGCTTGGCCTCGTCTATGGCGCTGCCGGGCGCAAGGGCGAGGTCGATGATTTCGTCCCGCAGGGTTTCATAGACGAACTGAACGCCTGATCCACGTTTGCGGCCGGCTTCGACCGGCTTTCGTTTTTCCATGTCAGAGCATTCCCTAGCCGCTGGATCGCGGTCCATCTGCGTTCGCACATCAATTTTGCCACACGTACCGGTGCTAAGTCGAGTGTTAATCCCAGCCAAAAACCAGTTGTTTTTCACGTATTTTAGGGCCTTATTCCTTCTTGTCGAAAATTTGTCGACAAATAAAATATTTAAAGTAGACTAACGGCAAGATTACACGAATCCCTAACCCGGTGGGGCATTCCACCGGCCCGGCAATAAAATACGGAGACCCAAATCGTGAACCCGAATGTCTTTTCCGGATGCATCCCGGCCCTGATGACGCCCTGTCGCGCGGATCGCAGTCCTGACTTTGAGGCGCTTGTGCGTAAAGGTCTTGAGCTGATCGAGACGGGCATGTCCGCGGTTGTCTATTGTGGCTCGATGGGTGATTGGCCCCTTTTGACCGATGCACAGCGTATGCAGGGCGTCGAGGCGTTGGTCGGGGCTGGTATCCCGGTGATCGTGGGAACAGGCGCGATCAATTCGGCCATGGCAGTCCAGCATGCCGCACACGCGCAGAAAGTGGGCGCCAGCGGTTTGATGGTCATTCCACGTGTACTGTCACGCGGCGCGTCCATGACTGCGCAGCGGCACCACTTCAAAGGCATTCTGGCCGCGGCACCGGATCTTCCCGCAGTGATCTACAACAGCCCTTATTACGGATTTACCACCCGTGCGGACCTGTTCTTTGATCTGCGCAAGGACCACCCGAACCTGATCGGTTACAAGGAATTCGGCGGCGCCGAAGATCTGCGCTATGCGTCCGAAAACATCACCAGCGGTGATGACAATGTTTCCCTGATGGTCGGCGTGGATACCGCGGTGTTCCACGGGATCGTGAATTGTGGCGCAACCGGCGCCATCACTGGGATCGGGAATGTGCTGCCCGATGAGATTCTGCATCTGGTGGATTTGTGTCAGGCGGCGGCCAAGGGCGATGCCAACGCGCGTGCTCGAGCGTTGGAGCTTGAGGCGGCTTTGGGCGTTTTGTCGTCGTTCGACGAAGGCACCGATCTTGTGCTCTACTACAAACACTTGATGGTTATGACGGGTCATCCCGAATACACGCATCATTTCAACGAAACAGATGCCCTTACTGACAGCCAGCGCGGCTATGTTGAACAACAGTTCAGACTGTTCCGTACCTGGTACGAGAACTGGAGCAGTCAGGCCGGTTCTTCGGCGCAAAATGCAGCGTGAGGATTGGGCATGTCGTTGAATAATGGATATGTTTTTCGCGGTCAGCACTTGATTGGCAGTCGGTGGGTTGGAGCTGATGAAAGCTTTGCCTCCAGCCCCGTTTCGGGTGAGGGGAGCAACTTTGCTGCGGGAACGCCTGAGTTGGTTGATCAGGCCTGTACCCTGGCCGAGGCCGCCTTTGGAGATTACGCCAATCGCAGCCGAGGGGATCGGGCCAGGTTCCTGAATGCTATCGCGAATGAGATCGAGGCCCGTGCCGAGGCCATCACCAGCATTGGCAGTGCAGAAACCGGTCTGCCCGAGATGCGTCTTCAGGGCGAGCGGGGACGCACGGTTGGTCAGCTGCGCATGTTTGCCGAATTCGTCCAGGATGGTGCGTATCTAGAGCGCCGCCATGATCTGGCGATGCCGGATCGCCAACCCGCCCCACGTCCTGACATCAAGATGATGCAGCGCCCGGTTGGCCCGGTGGCTGTTTTTGGCGCTTCGAACTTCCCCTTGGCATTTTCGGTTGCCGGAGGTGACACCGCATCGGCACTGGCCGCAGGTTGCCCGGTCGTGGTCAAAGGCCACCCCGCCCATCCGGGCACCGGCGAAATCGTCGCTGATGCCATTCAAGCGGCGGCCAAGGCGACCGGTATGCCCGACGGCGTATTCTCATTGGTGCAAGGTGGGGACCGCAGCATCGGAGAAGCATTGGTAAAGCATCCGGCAATCCGTGCCGTGGGCTTTACCGGTGGGCTGGCCGGAGGCAGGGCGCTGTTTGACCTCTGCACAACGCGCCCAGACCCGATCCCGTTCTTTGGTGAATTGGGCTCGGTCAATCCGATGTTTGTTCTTCCAAACGCTATGGCCGCCAGAGGTGAAGAGATCGGCAAAGCCTGGGCGGGGTCAATGACCATGGGGGCAGGGCAGTTTTGCACCAATCCGGGCGTTGCCGTGATGATCACAGGCGATGATGCTGACCAATTTATCGATGCTGCTGCGAGTGCCCTGAGTACAGTGCCGTCACAGACCATGCTGACCGATGGGATTGCCGAGGCATTTCGATCCGGCCAATCGCATTTGGCCGAACATCCCGCCGTGCGCACGATCCATCAAGGTTCCACGGCAGGCCGTTCAGCTGAACCGGCGCTCTTCGAAACCGATGCCGAAGCGTTTCTGGCTGATCCCAGCCTCAGCGAAGAAGTGTTTGGGCCCGCATCGCTGATTGTGCGCGTCGGCTCGGAAAAAGAGATGGTTGCCTTGTCAGCCCAGCTGGACGGGCAACTTACGGCCACGATCCAGATGGATGACAGTGACACCGCGCTGGCGCAGCAACTCTTCCCGATTCTGGAGCGCAAGGCCGGGCGGTTGCTGTTCAACGGCTTCCCAACCGGGGTCGAGGTGGTGGGGTCCATGGTCCACGGGGGGCCTTATCCTGCCAGCACGAATTTCGGCGCGACAAGCGTCGGCACAATGGCCATCCGCCGTTGGCTGCGACCCGTAGCATATCAAAACATGCCCGCCGCACTCAGCCCCGAAGATCTGGAAGGCACGACGCAATAAGCGGTGAACCACAGGGCTGAGGCAATAAATTCCTTCGGCCATATCAAAGGCTTTGGCCCCGGTGAACGGGGCCGGGCAGGGACACCCAGATCGGCTGTTCCGTATCATCCGCAACACTCTGCCATAGAAGCAGATCACCGGAAATTCCGCGTCATTCGACGTGCAAAATCGGGCTTTGGCCCATAACAGGAGGACAAGATGAAACTCTTCTCGAACTTTGCCGCCCTGGCGGTAACAGCCACGCTTGCAATGCCCGCAAGCGCCGCAGAAATTGAATGGAAGATGACCGCAGCGATTGGTGAAGGTTCATTCTTTTACCAGAACTTCATGGAACGATTTGCGGCTAATGTGGACACACTGACCGCGGGGCGCATGCATGTCCAACCTTTTGGCGCGGGCGTTCTGGCCCCGGCCTTCAAGGCGTATGAAGTAGTTCAGGACGGCATCGTCGAAGCCGGACATTCCACGCCGTCTTATCTGGTAAACCAGGACCCGACCAATGCCGTTTTCGCCAGCTTCCCCGGTGGAATGTCCGGCGAGGCGACCCTGCACTGGATCTATGAAGGCGGCGGTGAGCAGATGCTGCAGGATTTCCGCCGCGAAGAAATGGGTCTGCACACGCTGGTCGTTGGGGTCGGTACGTCCGAAGTTATGGCGCATTCGAACGTCAAGATCGAAACAACCAACGATCTGAAGGGCGTCAAATACCGGACCTCGGGCGCATGGGCCGCTGTTCTACAGGACAGCTTTGGCGGCGTTCCGACGGTTGTCCCGGGAAATGAAATCTACACTTTGCTGCAGCGTAAGGGTGTGGACGCGGTCGAATGGTCGACACCAGGAGGCAATATCTCTGAAGGTTTCCACGAGGTTGCGCCCTATATGATCATGCCCGGCGTGCATCAGCCATCCTTTCTGTGGGAAGTCTTCGTCAAACAGGAAACCTGGGATGCTCTGCCCGAGGATATCAAGCTTCAGGTTACCGCAGCGGCCAAGCTGACAACATACGAAAGCTTCACACATTTCGGTCACGCGGACATTCAAGCCATGGCTGCCTTCCGCGATACCAAAGTTGAAATCATCAACATGGTACCAGCGGAATCCGAAAAGATCCGCGCCGCCGGGCGCGATTGGGCCCGTAGCCAGGCTGCCAAAAAAGCCGAAGACGGAAGCGCCCGGATGCAAGAGGTTCTGGACAGCTACCTCACCTATCAAGCGAACTGGGCCGAGAATTCGGGTTATTTGGTTCGCGACAGCGCCGAATAGGCTCTGCCCTGACATTGGTTGGATGACCGGATATTCGTGCCGGTCATCCGTTTCCGGGGACATACATGACCACTATTCTCAGAGTCATCGACGCGATTGCCGGGGCGCTGGCCCTGCTGGGTCGATGCGTAATTTTTGCCCTGATCGTGGCAATGCTGTACGAGGTTGTTGCTCGCTATGCGTTTGGTGCGCCGACGCTTTGGGCGTTTGATATCTCGTACATGCTGAACGGTTCGGTTTTTCTGCTTGGGGCGGCTTATGCCCTGCGCTGTGACGTGCATGTCAGGATCGACTTTCTGTCTCAGCGTATGCCGATGCGGGCGCAGCAGCTGTTGAACGGTGCTGTCTTTCTGTTGGTCATGACACCGATCACGACCATCTTTGCCTGGGTTGCAAGCAAAAAAGCCTGGAAAGCACTGATCACCGGAGAGGTCGAAAGCGTCAGCCCTTGGGCGCCGGTTGTCTGGCCGTTTTACACGGTCATCGCCGTTGGTCTGGCGGCCTTGGCGCTGCAATTCCTGGCTGAGGCGATCAAGTTGCTTTCGGGGCGCAAGAACCCTGGTGAGGCACCGGGCGAACTGGACGGCATGGAAGAAAACCAATGACACCATTACTGATGTTTGCAGCCCTTTTTGTGCTGGTCTTTGCTGGAGTGCCGGTGGCCTTTTCGCTCATCATCATCTCCGTCGCCTTTGGCTACATGGTGTTCGGCGAGCTGATCTTTTTGCAGCTTTATGGTCCGCTGCTTCATACGGCTTCGAATTTCGTACTGGCAGCAATCCCTCTGTTCATTTTCATGGGGGCGATACTTGAGCGTTCGGGGATCGCGAAACGCCTGTTCTTTGCACTGCAGTTGTGGCTGGGCGGCTTGCCCGGTGGATTGGCGCTGTCGACGATTGCAATGTGCGCGGTTTTCGCCGCCGCATCCGGCGTTGTAGGCGCGGTCGAGATAGTTGTGGGGTTGATGGCCATCCCAGCCATGACCAAAGCGGGTTATCGTAATGACCTCATCGCGGGAACAATCTGTGCAGGGGGCTCACTGGGGACAATAATTCCACCCTCGGTCATTGTGGTCGTCTATGCGTCGATTGCGCAGCTGTCGATTGGCAAGCTGTTTGCCGCATCTATCCTGCCCGGCCTGCTGATGGTGGTGTTCTTCGTGCTCTATATCTTGGTGCGCAGCATGGTCCGACCTGCTGACGCTCCTCCGTTGCCACAGGCAGAGCGCGCGATGCCAACCGGCCGTAAGATGAAGGTGACGTTGACGGCATTGTTGCCCCCGCTGGCATTGATTGTCCTGGTGCTGGGCTCGCTTCTGGCCGGTGTCGCCTCGGCTACCGAAGCTGCCGCAGTCGGGGCCGCCGGTACGATCCTGCTGGCTTTGATGTTTCGGGAACTAAACCTGAAACTGATGTCCGAGGCACTGAATGTGACCCTGCGCATCACCGCTATGATCATGTTGATCGTGGCCGGAGGCACGATGTTCACCAGCATCTTTGCGGTCACCGGAGGCGGACAGCTGGTGCGCGATACCGTTGCCGGGATCGGGTATGGCAATGCCGGTATCATCGCATTCTTTTTGTTGGTGGTCTTTTTCGCGGGCTTTGTACTGGACTGGGTGTCGATCGTTCTGATTTTCATTCCGATCTTTGCCCCGATCGTGAAATCCGCCGGAATCGATCCGATCTGGTTTGCCATGATGGTTCTAGTGGTGATTCAGACTTCGTATCTGACACCGCCAATGGCACCGTCGATTTTCTATCTTCGCTCAATCGCTCCGCGTGACATGAGCTATGGGCAGATGTATCGCGGCGTGTTGCCCTTTGTAGGGGCGCAAATGCTGGTTCTTTTGGTTATCATCCTGATCCCCGAAGTGGCGACATGGTTGCCAGAGATATTGGTCGGGCTTTGACATAGATCTTGGTCTTGCCCCTTCAGATGCCTGGCCCCTGTTCAATGGGCTAGGTCATCGCCCTAGTTGTTTCGAAAGATCTTTCGGTTCCGGTAACTTGTCCGCATTCTGCGCCGCCCATTGATGCATCTCATACAGCAGTGGAAGCAGGCTTTGACCCAGAGGTGTGAGGCTGTATTCGACATGCGGCGGTATGGTCTTGAAGTCTTTGCGAGAGACAAAGCCCGTCGTCTGCAACTCGGTCAGCTGGCGCGTCAACGTTCGATGCGTGATGCGTCCGAGGTTTCGCTGAAGCTGGTTGAACCGGCAGTCCCCCTGCGAAAGCCAGTAGATGATCAACAGCTTCCATCGACCTGAGATCGCTGAGATCAATGCTTCGATCTGACAATGATCCTCTAACTCATCATGTTTCAAGGCAGTATCCTATATGACCGTACTTGTTCGTGTGAACGTGCAATTTTAGATAGTGGTCAGAACGTTATGCCGCAACGGGGGGACCCTATGGCGAAGAAGAAAATTGTGATCATTGGCGGGGGCTATGTCGGGTTTGAAGTTGCCCGGGAACTGGACGCTTGCGCGGACGTCACCCTGATTGAGCAACGCGAAGCGTTCGTGCATCCGCCTGCAGCGATCCGCGCGCTGGTTGAACCCGCCTTGCTGGACCAGCTCATCCTGCCATACGACAATCTGCTTCAATCGGGTAAGGTCGTGCGCGGGCGCGCCGTTTCGGTCTCTGAAACCGAGGTCACTTTGGAATCTGGAGCTGTCTTTCCGGCGGACTATATCCTGATCGCCACCGGATCATCCTATGCAGCGCCGTTCAAGCCGTCGGGTGACAGCATTGCGGATTTTCAGCAAGCGAGCAAAGACGTCAGCGCGCTATTGGCCAAAGCGAATTCAGTTGTGATCGTAGGGGCAGGCGCTGTCGGGACAGAGCTTGCGGGCGAAACCGCCTCGGCACATCCGGGTAAATCCATCACCCTGGTTTCGTCGGATGATATCTTGTTTCCCAAGTACCCGGCCAAGCTAGGCGCGCAGCTCAAAGGTAAGTTGGAACGGCTGGGCGTCACTGTCATTCTCGGCCAGAGGGCGCAGGATTTACGCCATTTGGATCGGCCCTACGAAGGATCCGTGAGCTTGACCGACGGTAGAGTGATTGCGGCAGATCTTATATTTCCGGTGGTTGGATCGAAACCCCAATCGTCTTTGGTTCAAAGCCTTCCGGGCGTGTCGGCTGATGCATTGGGTAGGGTCAAAACCGACAAATGGTTGCGACCGTCAAGCTATCCGAATGTCTTCGTCGGCGGTGACATTGCCGACATTGGCGACGGAATGACAATCGTAGCAACGGCACGGCAGAATCCGTGGCTGATCAAAACGCTTAAGAAAGTAATCGAGGGCGCACCCGTTGAAAGTCAGAAACCCTACGCGCCCTGGAAAAAAGCACCCATTCTGGTGCCCCTTGGGCCGGTCATCGGCAGCAGCTGGCTTTTTGTGACAGTGGGTGACTGGATCACACGCAAGATAAAGGGGAAAGATATTTTCATTCCCAAATATCGAAAGGCTTTTGGGATTTCGAGCTCCGGAAAATAGTTCCTCCTGAACATTGCGATTTGCCAACGTTCAGGCATCCCACACAGATGATGTCTCTGACATTCGTGTTGGCCTGCCTCTAGTCGTGTGCGAGGTTGCGACTGGCTTGTGCCTGCTGAATATCTTTCGGCCATGTGGAACGGATATAAGCCAGAACATCCCATATGCCGTCATCAGTCAAAGTGCCTTCGAAACCCGGCATGCCACTGTTGAAATTCTTGACGCCGCGTGCGGCCAGTGTCTTTGCACCGCCGAATTTGGTGTAGTCAAACAAAAGCAGGCTATCATGGTGCCATGTGTGCCCGGTCACGTCATGTGGTGGCGCAGGCATCACACCGTCTTCACCCGGTGTTTGCCAGTTGGGTTGGCCTTCCAGGTTAACGCCGTGGCACGCGGCGCATTGATCTACGTAGAGCCTCTGTCCATTCGCCACGTCTCTGTCTGTAAACGTATGATCCGCGGCAACGCTGGAATAAACGCTGCATAGGACCAATATAAATAAGTGCCTGGTCATCTCCACCCACCTCAATTCGGAAGCGTCAGAACGGTTGTTAGTGTCGCCGTAGTTGTCAGCACCGCCAGAACGATCAGCGCCTCAACTTCGATGGAACGGGCGAGGTGCTGCGCCGCCTTGGTATCTCCGTCTAGCATTGCCGGAACAAATCGAAGCTTGTTCGCGGCGGCTAGGATCAATAGCAGCCCTACAAATAGTACTTTGAGCAACAGGGCCTGCCCATAACCAGTGGAGATGAGCGCTCGGAGATCACCAACAAGCAACCAAGCCATCCAGAAACCTGCGACGATCAATGCGGGTACCATCAGTGCCGCAGCTTGGCCAAACCTATGCCCAAGTGTAGCAGCGTCTGCAATTTGCTCAGGTTGAAGAGCCATACTCCGCAGCGGGCTGAATATGCCTACCCAGAAGGCTACACAGAGCAGGTGTGCTAGTAACAAGAGTTGGGTACCAAAATTCTCTAGATCCGATAGGTGCCCGATCTGTGCAAAGGACCACAGAGCCATCGTGCCACCCACAAGTGCGATCCCTAAACCAAAGCGCGGAACAGACAATCCGACAAGGATCATTGCTGCGCCTATCACTCGAAGAACAAATACATCGCCTACGGAAGTCTGCCAGAGTAATCCAAGCATTTCGGGGTCGACCAGCCCATCCGCTCCGCCCGTCAAGAGGGCACCACTAAGCATGAATCCCAGTGCCGTCGCGATGAGAGCAAGCCACGCCAAGGCCATGGATTGGCGTTTCATCGCCAGGCTTATCGGTGTGACCAAGCTGGAATAGAGACACTTAACGACCACAAGGCCAGTGGCCCCCGCAAAGCCGATATAGAGTGCTAGCTTTGCGAGGATTGCAGCAATTTCCCAGATGTCTGGCATGCTCATTCCACAGTAAAGGTAAACGCGCCCTGCATAGCATGACCATCCTCACCTAAACCGCGCCACTCGATGACATAGGTGCCCGCGCCATTGCCTGGCAGTGGAATTTTGAACTTCTGAGCAAATCTTGCCTGGTCGCCTAGATCCAGTCGTACTGCCCCGTGTTCTTCATGTGCCATCTCTATCCGGGTCAACCGGATGTCTTTCGAGAAATTGAGGCCAATTTCAGCGGGCACAATCGTTACTGTGGTTCCATCTGCAGGTGTTGTTTCTGTGGCCTTGGAATGCGCCAGCGCAAAATTGGGGAGCGCGGCCAAGAGTATAAGCGTTACAATCTTCTTCATGGGGCTATCCTCAATTTATTCCGTTGGCGCGCTGGATATCGCGAATGTAGGCGATCACCATAGCGACGTCACCTCGCGTCAAGCCGTCGACGGGTGGCATGTCTCCAAACTGCCAATGGTGACTTCTTACACCCTGTGAAACCGCCCTCTGAAACGCTTCATCAGCGTGGTGACTAGGTTCGTAAATCTTGTGGATCAGTGGCGGTCCTGCGCCGTCAATTCCGACCGCATTGACACCGTGGCAAGTGGCACAGGAGGCATCAAAGACCCGCTGGCCGATTGCTGCATTGCCCTCAATAGGCGGCATCTGAATTGCGACTAGGCCGTCTCTTGAAACTGTCGCCTGGGGGCTGGCTTCTTCGATTGGGTCTGAACGAAAAACTATGAAAGCGGCAACAGCCGAGACGACGCAAGCGCCGATTAACACGTGACTTTTCTTCATGGGTTGAACCTGACTTTGTAGAAGCTGGAAGTGCTGCGGCATATCGCAAACAGCCGCAAGGGCCGGTCACTTAGGCGCGCGCGGATTTTGGCAGCTTCAAAGGTCAGGGGGTCTGTAGGGGCTATCTGGTTCAGTCAACTTGGATTGGGATACAATCTGGAACTCTCGGTCAAGCTGATATTGATTCCACACGACTTGGCTGTTCTGCGAGATCAGTACGACGGCTTGGCAAAGCGAAGGGTTACACTCTCCGGTTCCGGCATTATCCGTGTCGTGATGGCTGCTTTGGGCCGAGATGTCAGGGATGCTTTTCACCGCGGCGGAGTGTCCCGCCGATTGCATATGGTCCCCGCAGTGAAGCCCGACGCAGGCATGAGACTCGCCACCAAATCCGGCCAGAATGACCAGAAGACTCGTCAATAGCGCAAATGTGTTTCGTCGGATGACCATGATTCCGGACGCTAATGCAGCGGATCACACAAGACAACGCCTGCAGCTTCATTATGCCCCACGCCGTTCTAAAGGAAATTACGACGCTGATTTTCGTGATGGGGCATTCCCCGCTCTTGTCCGGCGCGCGATTCTCATCAAATGCAGAGAGTCCGGGTCTATTTTGATTTCTATCAGTCGGGCCTAGCAACTGATTAGCGGCCAAACGGCAACACAGGTCGCAACAGTGTCAACGCGCAGAATCTCACTGGAACCAGCCAAGTTCCAGCCGTGCGGTGCCAATAATTTGGGGCAACGTAGTGGTCTGAGGGTGCTGGTGTTTCTGCTTCTTTGACCCGCGTTCAGACGCGCTTATTGAGAACTTTGAACCAAAGATATATTTTGACCGGATTGCGAACGAAAAGGAAAGTTCATGATCAGAACTACTGCACTGGCGCTCTTAGCGCTCCTCTCGGCAACCTCGGCATTCGCAACTGTCGGGCTGTATTGCGAGGCCCCTGATGGATCAGGCGCTGTATTTGATGTCGGATTGGGAACTGTCCCTGGTCTCGCAGTCGTAAGCGCGACCATTCACGCAGACGGCAAACACTGGAGCCTTACTGAAGTCGATGGTGCGATACCAATCATCGTGGCACAGGGGGCCGATGTCGATATGCGTACCGTAATCGACTTCGCCGATCCCGAATACAGTCGGATCGTTGCCTCTGTTCGATTGATAACCGCTGTCGAAGGAGACGAATCCGTCACTGTAGGCACGCTCACGATTCCGGAAATCGGTGCCTTCCCGCTAGTTTGCGAAGGGCCGTAGCCGGCCGATGTTGTGCAATGTACCGGGGCTAACTCGGCGGAAGCGGTCATCCCAAATTCTGCTTTGCTCAAATGTCTGAAATGGGCCGCGAGAGAGAGTAGTTTTAGATTGGGGGTGCTGCACGTTCTGTGACCAAATGTCTGGCTACGACTCTTTCGCGATGAATCATGTAAAGCCCTGCACTGATGATGATTGCAATACCAAGTAGGCTAAGCGTGTTCGGGAAGTCATTGAAGACAAGATAGCCGAACAGGGTTGCAACTGGCAGCTCAAAGTACTGCAAAGGTGCCAATGTGGCTGAAGGCGCGAACGAAAGCGCATAGGTCATCATCATGTGGCTCACCGTTGCAAAAAAACCAGCTCCCAAAAGCCACAACAAAGCGATGTCTGTCGGCCAAACAGGATCGAACAGCTCCGAACCAGAGCCTTGCGCAAATATTAAGATTGGAATGGAAAACAGGCTGGCAATCAGGCCAGTGTGGAATTGCAGAGCCACGGGATGCATCCGACGTGACAATCCTCGCGTCACAAGAATGTAGAAAGCGAAAGCAACTGCCGTACCAAGCGGAATTATTGCAACCGCGCCGAAGGCCGCGAAACTGGGTTGGATGACGAACATTACCCCAACAAACCCGACAAGAGCTGCCCCGACACGACGCGGACCTACGTCTTCACCAAAGTAAAACTTACCAACCAACAAGACAATGAACGGGGCCACAAACACGATCGCCAACGCATCGGCGAGTGGCATCACACGGATGGCAGCAATGAAGCAAAAAGTTGCGAACAGCAAAAGTAATGAGCGGAATGCGAGTACGATCAATTTGCCTCGCGCTACATGCAACGACAGCCCCATTATCCAGACGAACGGGGCCATCAACACGCACTGCACTACAAACCGAGCAGCCGTAATCTGCCCAACTGGTACGCTAGCCGACGCGAGTTTTGCAGCTACGTCCAGCAAAGGAGCGGTGAGGCAAAATCCAAGCATCAGTGCAACTCCCGCAAGAATGCGATCCGTAGATTGAGGTATGGAATCAGCCGAGGACATCTCATCTTGTAGAAACGTCGCTAAACGCGTGTCTGTTCTCTATGCGACGCGGAGCAAAAATCCCTCAACTTGCGAGTTGGGGGTGGGTTCGAATTTGCGCTAGCAACGAACATCAGGTTCGATGAGATGCGCAGCAGCAGATGGCCGGTTCAAAATTGGTCTACAAGCTCTTGATCTCGATTGCTGCTGCGATGGCAAAGGCGTCTTCAAGCTCGACGCTCAGATGCCGAACCGTGCTTACCATCTTTGCATGACCCAAGAGCAACTGAACCGCCCGAAGATTTCCTGTCTTTTCTTGTCGAACTGCGTGACTTTGGTTCGGCGCATTGAGGGAGTTCCGTAGGCGCTGGCCCCAAAGCCAATGGGCTTCATCCAGTCCCGGACAATCCGCGCAAACTGGCGTGTTGAGATGTGCAGGAAAACCAAGTGATAGATCCGCGGTCACGGCAACTACTTTCTTCCCAAGGGAGACACATACAAAAAGCTGTAATTCCGACCCCTGTGAAGCTCTTTGTGATTGATCTGCTTGTTCGCGAATTCGAATTGGTTACTATTGTCGCATGACAAATTGGAAACCATCCCGAGATACGCTGAGTTCACCGCTGCATACGAGCCTTGCCACGATGATTGCAGGCGCGATCGAAGACGGCAGTTTGTCACCGGGACAGAAATTACCAACACACCGGAAACTGGCCGATGACCTGAGGTTGAGCGTTAATACCGTCAGCAAAGCTTACGACATTCTGCGTCGCCAAAACCTGATCGATGGTCAGATTGGGCGTGGCAGCTATGTTGTCGACACTGACAAAACCGACGGACAGCCATTCAAGTTGGAGTCAGAACCTCGAAACTTGTTCGACATGTCGATTTCGCGCCCCTTGTTTAATGGCCTGCATGTTGAGGCGATGCAATCAACGCTGAGGACTTTGCATGCCGGGCTCGACCCGGCCATATATCTTTCTACACGTCCGAATGTAGGCCACGAGACACACCGAAAAACGGGAGTCAAATGGCTTTCACATTGCGGCCTTGAGACAAATGCAGATTCAGTCCTCATGACGAACGGGGTAACGCATGGAATGTCGGCAGCAATGTCTGCGATATTGCGTCCTGGCGACGTCATTCTGTCAGATATGGTCACGCATCACCTCTTGGTTTCGAGTGTCGCATATTTCGGATACCGACATGTTGGCCTTGAAACTGATGAGCACGGAATCCTGCCCGATGCATTGGAAAAGACGTGCGTTGATAAGTCCCCTAAAGCATTGTATTTACTGCCATCTCTTGCCAACCCTAATGTACATATGATGCCAGAGGAACGTCGGCGCCAAATTGCTGCAATCGCCCGCAAACATAGGCTGCATATTATTGAAAACGATGCATTTGGTCCGGTCGCAGCGGATCGCCAGCCGCCTGTTTCGATGTTCGCACCAGAACTGTCGGTCTACCTGACAACGTTCACCAAATGCACGGTCAGCGGGTTGCGTGCGGGTTATGCCGTTGCTCCGGACCATTTGCTTCCTGCATTGACAGCGAGACTGATCGTATTTGGTTGGATGGCAACGCCGCTGATCTGCGAACTTGCCTCACGCTGGGTGGAAGATGGCACAGCACAAGCGCTGGCGGATTGGCAGCGCGCAGAAATCGTCAAGCGGTATCATATAGCAACGCAAGAGCTTGCTGGTTTTAAATGGACGGGCCATCCGGCCAGTTTGCATCTTTGGTTGCAGCTCCCACCAGATTGGGATTCCAACAGTTTTGTCGCCCATGCCCGCGAACTAAATGTTGCGGTGTCCCCTGAAAGCCCATTCCTTTCTCCCAAGGCTACCCCAACAAATGCAGTGCGCATTTCGGTGGGAAGCATTCGCGAAATCGAACGTTTTCGCCAAGCTCTGAAGCTTCTGGCCGGTTTACTTTTGCGCCCACGCGAGCCTTTGCCGCAATTCGCTTATTAGAATGTAGCGCAACAATATAATAATTGACTCGCAGTACAATCTTCGGGATGTGGTGGAACATCACTAACAAAGAAGGTGATATCTGGGAGGATATGATGACCAAGACTGCACGTTTTACCCTGCGCGTCTGCGCACCCCTTGCTGCTGCATTGCTAACCTCAACTGCCGCTTATGCGGACAATTGGCGCTATGCTATGGAAGAGGGGCTGACAGATCCGCAAGGCCTGTACGCCACCAAGTTCAAAGAGGAAATCGAAGCCAACTCGGATCACACAGTCCAGATTTATCCTGTGGGTACGCTTGGTGAATCGGCCGACGCCATGGAGCAGGCCCAGGCTGGATTGCTGCAGTTCATTGATCAATCTCCAGGTTTCACCGGTGCGTTGATCCCAGAAGCCGAAGCCTTTCTGGTGCCATATATCCAGCCGACGGACCCTCAAGTCGTGCGCAAGTTTTTCAAAGAAGGCGTCGCTGTGAACGAGATGTTCCACGACATCTATCGCGAACAGGGACTGGAATTGTTGTCGGTGTTCCCGGAAGGTGAAATGGTGGTCACTACAATGGAGGAATTTCGGACACCTGCCGATTTGGAAGGTATGAAAATACGGACCATGACCTCACCATTGCTTTTGGAGACTTACACGGCCTTTGGCGCTTCCCCGATTGCCATGCCTTGGGGCGAGCTGATCGGCGGACTGAAAACTAAAATGGTTGACGGGCAAGAAAACCCGGCAATTTGGATCGAGGCCTATGATCTGGATAACCTGACTAATGTGATGACCTATACCGGACATGGTCAGTACACGACTGCTGTGATGGCCAATGCCGAGTTTTACGACGCGCTAAGCGATGCGGACAAAGAACTTGTTCAGAATGCGTCGCAAGTCGCACTCGATTATATTCTTGATGTTGCCGTCGAACTGGATGCAACCGGTCTGGCAAAAATTCAAGAGAGCAATCCGGGCTACACAATAAACCGGCTAACCGAGGAAGAGCGTGCACCCTTTAAAGAACGTGCAAAGCGGTCGAAGCAGCCTTTGTCGAAAGAGCGGGCGAACGTGGCGCTGCCATCCTCGAGCAAATGAAGAAGGATCTAGCGGCTGCGCAGCAGTAGCGCTTTGCCACAGGCATCCATCACGTTTGCGATGTGTTCATCTGAAAAATCGGTGCTGGCCCAGAACCATAGTTCGGGCCTGCAATTTGGAAATAGTAAACCGGCGATCAGCCTATATTGCGAATGTTCGGGGGGAATATGAGCGAAACGACGAAGAAAAAGTCGGGCCTTGCCGGAATTGTTGATGGCATTGACAAGGGGATCGCTGCGCTCGAGCGGGTGATCATGGCCACAGGCGTCATTCTGATGGCAGTCAACACCATCGCAAATGTCATCAGCCGGTTTGTTTTCAACCACTCCATTATATTCGCCGAAGAGTTGAACAGTATATTCATATTGTTGGTGACATTTGCTGGTATCGGCTACGCCGCGCGCCATGGTCGGCATATCCGCATGTCCGCCATCTCAGACGCGTTACCCGAACGGGTCAGAAAAATCTTGATGGTTGTAGTCACGGGAGTCACCGCTGTGCTGTTGCTGCTCTTGGCGTGGTACGCTGTGCAATACATCATCAGCATGTACGCAAAGGGGCGGGTCTATCCTGCCCTCGGATTCCCTGTTTATCTCAGCTACCTCTGGGTGCCGATTGGGCTGTTTGTGACCGGGGTTCAATACGCGCTCACTTTCATCAAAAACCTTCAGGAACCTGAAATCTATCTGTCAACTGATCTGCGAGAAGCAGATGCGCGGGAACTGGAAGTGGAGCTTTAACCATGGCACTCTTAATGTTTTCCGCAATGGTTGTCCTGCTGCTTATGGGTTTCCCGATGATGGTACCCCTCATTGCCGGCGCGTTCATCGGCGTGATCGAGTTGTTTGGCACAATCGACAAAACTGAGTTTATGATTCAGCAAATGTTGGGTGGTATCCGGCCCTCTTCATTGATCGCCGTGCCTATGTTCATTCTGGCAGCGGATATCATGACACGTGGCCAGTCCGCAGGGCGGCTGATTGATATGGTCATGGCCTTTGTTCGCCATGTTCGAGGGGGGTTGGCCGTCAGTACAGCTGCGGCTTGCGCATTGTTCGGTGCCGTGTCCGGGTCCACCCAAGCCACGGTCGTTGCGGTGGGAACGCCACTCAGGCCCCGAATGCTGAAAGGTGGCTACAAGGATTCTTTCATTTTGGCCCTGATCGTCAACTCAAGTGACATCGCGTTCCTGATCCCGCCCAGTATTGGGATGATCATCTACGGTGTAGTTGCCAAGGCCTCCATCCCTGAACTGTTCATCGCGGGCATCGGGCCCGGATTGTTAATCCTGTTCATGTTCTCGGTCTACAGTATGATCTACGCCAAATTAAATGACGTCCCCACTGAACCGGCCGCCACATGGTGCGAACGCGCGGTAGCGGTTAAACGGGCCTTGTGGCCGCTGGGTTTCCCGGTTCTGATCATCGGCGGCATCTTCTTCGGCGTTTTCAGCCCGACCGAAGCCGCAGCAATCAGCGTGGCCTATGCGGTGTTGCTGGAAGTCTTCATTTTCAAAACAATGAAAATCACCGGCCTATACCAGGTCGCCCTGTCAACGGGCATGGTAACGGCGGTAGTTTTTATTTTGGTGGGTGCAGGTGCTGCCTTTGCCTGGGTTCTGTCATTCGCGCAGATACCGCAACAGATTTTGGGCGCTCTTGGCATTGATGAAATGGGGCAGATCGGCGTCCTGTTCACAATCGCGATTGCGTTCTTCATCGGCTGTATGTTCGTGGATCCCATCGTGGTCATCTTGATCTTTGTTCCGATCTTTGCGCCCGTGGTCGAGAAAACCGGGCTGGACCCAATTCTGGTCGGCACTTTGATCACATTGCAGGCCGCCATCGGCTCGGCCACCCCGCCGTTCGGATGCGATATCTTCACGGCGGTAGCGGTGTTCAAACGTCCCTATCTGGAAGTAATCAGAGGAACGCCGCCTTTCGTGATCATGCTTTTGAGTGTCTCGGTTTTGATGATCTTCTTCCCGCAGGTGGCACTGTTTTTGCGCGACATCGCATTTAACAAATAAAAGGAGCGACAAATGTTCAAATCAATACTCGCTGCTTTTGACGGGTCTGAAGGATCAGAGGCCGCCCTTCGCAAAGCCGCTGAATTGGCTAGGTTGTGTGATGCGGAAATGTTGGTACTGACGCTCTACCGTCATCATTCGATACTGGAAGGATCGATGTATGTCATTGATGCAGAAAAGCCCGATGATATTGACGGGATCATGCGCGATCACGCAAAGATAACTGCTGAACGCGGCGCGTCCATTGCGCGCGAGGCGGGGTGCGAGAACATCCGGGCCTTTGTCAAAGGCGGGCCAACGGCGCGGACTATCGTCAGCTTTTCCAAAGAACATGAGAATGACCTGATCGTCATGGGCAGCCGGGGATTGGGATCGATTGAGGGCTATTTGCTGGGCAGCGTCTCTCACAAGGTGACCAGCCTTGCGCAATGCCCGGTTCTGGTGGTGTGAGGATGGTAATGGCTTTGGATATACAATCTTCGACTTCGTCTGTGGCTCTCGCGCTGGATGCTCGCCCTGTCACACATCGTATCGGGCTGGTCGCGCTGGCCACGGATCATACGACGGAAACTGACTTCGCACGCATTCTGCAAGGGCATGATGTGGGCGTATATGTAAACCGGATCGGGTTTGAAAACCCAACCACACATGAAAGCCTTTTGAAGACAGGGCCGCTGCTGACCGATGCCGCAGCAGAGATTCTGCCTGGCGAGGCGCTAGATGTATTGGTCTATGGATGCACGGCAGCTTCGGTAGTTTTGGGGAACGACAGAGTGGCCGAGCACATGAACAGCGCAAAGCCGGGCACGCCTTGCGTCACACCCAGCTCGGCAGCCTTTGATGCATTTGAGGCTTTGGGGGTAAAAAAAGTAAGCGTTCTTACGCCCTATACGCAGGATGTGACGGATTCTCTGGTCACCTATTTCTCGCAACACGGCCTCGACGTGGTGAACGCTGTTTGCTTTGGATTGTCCGATGATCGCGACATGGCGCGCGTCTCAATGGACAGCATTATCGAAGGTGGTGTTGCTGCGTGCGATCCCGATGCTGATGCGCTTTTTATTTCCTGTACGGCGGTGCGTGCCGCCCCATGTGTCGCACAATTGGAGGCCCGGCTTGGCAAACCGGTTGTTACCTCCAATCAGGCGATGGTTTGGCGCTGCATGAGGCATCTTGGGATTACTTCGAATTATCCCGCGGGCGGTATGTTGTTCAGTAAATAGGAAGAAAGTCAGGACAAGAGATGAGCTCTGAAATCACACTTCAGGATAGTTTTGCTGCGCGCGCGCGGATCGCACAGTCGATCCGGGTTACACCGACGATGTCTTCAGACGTGCTGAGCAAAACCACGGGCAGTGATATTCGCCTCAAGCTGGAGCAAGGCCAGATCACCGGTAGTTTCAAGCTGCGCGGGGCATCCAATGCTGTGTTGTCACTTAGCGATGCGCAGCGCGCCAAAGGTGTGGTGGGAGTATCGACGGGCAATCACGGGCGCGGTTTGGCCTATGCGGCAAAGCAGGCCGGGGTGCGGTGCATCATCTGCATGTCCGAGCTGGTTCCACAAAACAAAGTGGATGGGATCAAGGCGCAGGGCGCAGAGGTGCGCATTGTCGGGCGTTCTCAGGATGACGCACAGGTAGAAGTTGACAGGCTGGTCGCCGATGGGATGGTCATGCTTCCCCCGTTTGATCATCGCGATATCATTGCCGGGCAAAGCACCGTTGCACTGGAAATGCTGGAACAATCCCCGGATCTTGAAACGGTTCTGGTGCCGCTGTCGGGCGGCGGGCTGATTTCCGGCGTCGGCATGGTGATGAAGGCGGTTAATCCGCAGGTCCGCGTTATCGGAATTTCGATGGAGCGCGGGGCGGCTATGTATGAAAGCCAGAAGGCGGGGAAACCGGTTCTGGTCGAAGAACTGTCGACACTGGCCGACTCGCTAGGCGGTGGGGTTGGATTGGACAACCAGCACACTTTTGCCATGACTCGTGCCTTTGTTGATGATCTGATTCTTGTGACCGAGACCGAGATTGCTGCTGCCATCCGTCACGCCTATTGGCAGGAACGTCAGATCATTGAAGGGTCCGGCAGTGTCGGCATTGCCGCGCTTCTGGCGGGAAAAATCAAAGACCCAGGTCGGTGCGTCGCGCTGATCTCGGGGCAAAACATCGACATGCAACTGCACCACCGGATCATCTCCGGCGAAGATGTAGATGTAACGGCGGAGGGGTAGGATGCCGGAGATCAAAATACTGACCGAGGCCGAACTGCGAGATCTGGTGCCACTGGATATGGACGCGGTGGACTGCATCGAACAGGGCTTTACGACGCTCGCCGGGGGCAAGGTTATCATGCCGCCGATCATGACACTGATGGTCCCCGATCATAATGGCGAGGTATGTGTAAAGTCTGCTTATGTCCCCGGCATAGACAGCTTTGCCATGAAGATGAGTCCTGGCTTTTTCGATAATCCCAAGCTGGGCCTGCCCAGCACATCAGGCTTGATGGTGCTATTCTCAAGCACCACTGGCGTTCTGGAAGCTTTGCTTCTGGATAATGGTTATCTCACGGATGTGCGCACCGCCGCTGCGGGAGCGGTATCTGCGCGCCACCTTGCACGCGCGGATGCGACACGCGCGTGTATCATCGGTGCTGGTGTGCAGGCGAAGCTACAACTCAAGGCGCTGACCCTTGTGCGCGGCATCGAAAGCGCTGTGATCTGGGCGCGGGATGCGGCCAAGGCCGAAACATTGGCTTCCAGCCTTCGCGAAGAACTTGGGGTCGACGTCACGGCCAGCACTGATAGGGCGGGTGCCGTGTCCTCGGCAGATATCATCGTCACGACAACCCCTTCGGACATTCCGCTGATCAAAGCGGATTGGCTGCAACCGGGGCAGCTTGTCATTGCGATGGGTTCGGATCAGGAACACAAGGTCGAGCTTGACCCGGGTTGTCTTGCCAAGGCAACGCTCTATGTGCCCGACAGCCAAGCCCAATGCGCCCTCAAAGGCGAGCTGCGCAGCGCCATTGTGGTAGGCATTTTCCCGGCTGATGGCAGGTTTGCTGAACTGGGTGATATCACCTCCGACAAGACGCCGGGGCGACAATCTGACAGTGACATCATTATTGCTGACCTGACAGGTACGGGTGTCCAAGACACCGCCATTGCCACGCTTGCTCGCCAGCGCGCGGAAAACTCAGGCAAAGGCACCACGTTTTCAAGCTAACAACGGATTAACTCTATGCCAGAACCAAAACTCCACTTCTCACGCGATGAGTTCAGCCAACGCATTGCAAAAACCCGCGCCGCTATGGCCGAACGTGGGCTTGACCTTCTGATCGTGACGGACCCTTCGAACATGAACTGGTTGACCGGCTATGACGGTTGGTCTTTTTACGTGCATCAATGCGTAGTGCTGAGTCTCACTGGCGAGCCGGTCTGGTACGGCCGTGGACAAGATGCCAATGGCGCGCTTCGCACCTGCTTTATGGATCCCGCCAATATCATCGGTTACCCGGACCATTATGTACAATCCACCGAACGTCACCCGATGGATTACCTGTCGGCACAGCTGGCCGATCGTAAGCTGGATAAGGGCCGTATCGGCGTTGAGATGGACAACTACTGGTTCACAGCTGCGGCCTTTGCCGCGCTACAGCACCACATGCCAAATGCCAAATTTTCCGATGCGACTGCGTTGGTCAACTGGCAGCGCGCGGTAAAATCTGAAACCGAGCTGGAATACATGCGCCAAGCAGGCCGCATTGTGGGCCGTATGCATGAACGTATCTTTGAAAAGGTCGAGCCGGGCATCCGCAAATGCGATCTGGTGGCCGAAATCTATGATGCGGCCTTACGCTATGACGCACAGATCGGTGCGGGCGGAGACTATCCCGCTCTGGTGCCACTTTTGCCCTCAGGCGCGGATGCCTCAGCCCCGCATTTGACATGGGACGATCAGCCAATGAAATCCGGCGAAGGTACGTTTTTCGAGATCGCAGGTGTCGTCAAACGGTACCACTGCCCGCTGTCGCGCACGGTCTTCCTTGGAAAGCCCACGCAAACATTCCTCGACGCTGAAAAGGCTGTGCTTGAGGGCATGGAGGCCGGGCTGGAGGCTGCAAAAGAGGGCAACCTCTGTGAGGATGTCGCTATTGCCTTCTTCAGCGTGCTAAAGAAATACGGGATCACCAAAGATAACCGCACCGGTTACCCGATCGGTGTCAGCTACCCGCCTGACTGGGGCGAACGGACCTTCTCGCTTCGTCCCGGCGACAAGACGGTTCTGCAGGAGAACATGACCCTGCACTTCATGACCGGCCTCTGGATGGAGGATTGGGGTTTTGAGATTACTGAAAGCATCCGCATCACCAGGACCGGCCATGAGTGCCTGGCCAACGTGCCCCGCAAAATGGTTGTGAAGGATTGAGTAGTGACACCCAACCCAATTTCCCCGACGATCCCGCTGGATAGCGATGGTATCCACCACGGTTTCCTACGGCTGCCTTACAGCCGGGATGACAGTGCTTGGGGGTCAATTATGATCCCGCTAACGGTTATCAAAAACGGAGATGGGCCTACGGCTTTGCTGACCGGCGCCAACCATGGCGATGAATATGAAGGGCCCGTGGCGTTGCAAGAACTGACGGTTAAGCTAAAGCCCGAGGACATCACCGGACGCGTGATCATCGTGCCTGCCTTCAATTATCCCGCTTTTCGCGCCGGGTTACGCACGTCCCCCATCGACAAAGGCAATATGAACCGTGCCTTTCCGGGCCGGCCAGATGGCACCCCAACCGAAAAGATTGCCGACTATTTCCAGCGCGTTCTTTTGCCAATGGCCGATATTGCGGTGGATTTTCACTCGGGCGGAAAAACGCTGGATTTCGTGCCCTTCGCGGCGGCCCATATCCTTGAAAATAAAGCCAATGAAGCGGCCTGTTTCGCCGCGATGGCCGCCTTTAACGCCCCCTATTCGGTGCAGCTACTGGAGATCGACAATGTCGGAATGTACGACACCGCGGTCGAAGATATGGGTAAGGTTCTGGTTTCAACAGAATTGGGCGGTGGTGGCTCTGCAACAGCCAAGTCGATTGCTGTTGCAAAAAAGGGCCTGCGCAATGTGCTGATTCACGCTGGAATTCTGAAGGGCGAGATGCAGATTGATCCAACCGTGCGCCTGGATATGCCCGATGGTGACTGCTTTGTTTTCTCGGAAGACGATGGCCTCTACGAGCCGATGGTTGATCTTGGTGAACAGGTCAGCCAAGGCGATGTTGTGGCCCGCGTTTGGCCCGTTGATCGCACCGGGATTGCCCCGATTGAATACCGTGCCAAAGTTGCGGGCCTTTTGATCAGTCGCCACTTTCCCGGTCTCATCAAAGCGGGCGATTGCGCGGCGGTGATCGGGTTGAAAGTTGGATAACTTTATTCCCCGGAGGTGAGACCATGCGGCTCGACGCCCGCGATCTGGATATTCTACGGGTGCTTTCAACCGACGGGCGCATCACAAAAACGGCTTTGGCCGACCGCGTTGGCCTGTCGCCCACCCCCTGCTGGGAGCGGCTGAAAAAGTTGGAAAAAGCCGGGTTGATCAAGCGATATAGAGCCGAGATCAACCTGCGCAAACTTGGGCCACATGTAACTGTCTTTGTTGCGGCCGAACTGTCCGATCATACCGCTGCCAGCTTTCAGGCTTTTGAGGCCGCAATGCAACGCTATGAAGAAGTGTTGGCCTGCTGGGCGCTTGGCGGAGGATTTGATTACATCCTGCAAATAGTGACGCGCGATATCGATGCCTATCAACGCCTGATTGATGAAATGCTCAATGCTGACATAGGTCTGGAAAAATATTTTACCTATATTGTCACCAAACGAGTGAAGGGGCAGGGCGTTCCGCCGATTTCCCTCATTGCTGGATGGCAGGAGTAACCCTCTGCCTGAGAGATGATTTACAGCAGAATACTCTGCTTTGGACCCGAAATTTGGTCTCATCCTTCGCCTGAAATACCCGAGGTTGTCTGGCAACAAGGGAGAGGCATCCATGAAAAACACCGCACTTTCTGCGCGCGATGATATTGCTGACAAATCTTTGGTGCGCAGTTTTTCCTATGTGAATGGTAAATGGTGCGCAGCTGCGTCGGGGTATGCTATCCGCGTCACTGATCCGGCAACTGGCGATGTTATCGGTGAGGCCGCCAGCCTTTCGGCAGAGGAATCCTCTGCCGCCGTGGATGCGGCACAGGCCGCCTTTCCGACCTGGTCGGGCCTCTTGCCACAAGACCGATCCGCCATTCTGCGCCGTTGGTTCGACCTGATGCTGCACCACAAAGAAGATCTGGCACGGATCATGGTACTGGAACAGGGCAAGCCCCTGTCCGAGGCGCGCGGTGAAATTGATTATGCCGCGTCTTTTGTAGAATTCTACGCCGAAGAGGCCAAGCGACCCAATGTTGAAGGCGTCACCAGCCATCTGCCCGATGCCGAGGTCGAGGTTTGGCTAGAGCCGGTTGGGGTGGTGGCAATGATCACACCGTGGAATTTCCCTGCTGCCATGCTGACCCGCAAAGCAGCAGCAGCCATGGCAGTGGGATGTACGGTTGTGGCTCACCCCTCAGGTGAAACCCCGTTTTCGGCCCTCGCGTTGGCTGAATTGGCGGAAAAGGCGGGTATTCCGGCGGGCGTGTTCAACGTGGTCACCGGCCAGGCCTCGACCGTGGTCGAACCTTGGACGAAAGACACCCGTGTTCGGGCACTCTCGTTCACAGGCTCCACCGAAATCGGACGGTTACTTTACCGTCAGTCCGCCGACACAGTGAAAAAACTTGTAATGGAACTAGGCGGGCATGCACCGGTGATTGTGTTCAAAGGGGCCGATCTTGAAATTGCGGTTTCTGAAACGATCAAGGCCAAATTCGCCACATCCGGGCAGGACTGTCTTGGCGCCAATCGGATATTTGTGGAGCGCTCAATTTACGACGCATTCTGCTCGCAGTTCACCGAAGCGACCCGCAGGCTGTCCCTTGGCATCGGTATGGACGACCCCGACATCGGCCCTTTGATGAATGAAAAGGCGGTTCAAAAGCAGGCAGAACATGTCGCCGATGCGCTGGCCAAGGGGGCCAAACTGGCGTGCGGAGGTGCAAGGGCCCCTCTCGGCCCGCTGTTTTATCAGCCCACGGTTCTGACCGACGTGCCCGCCGATGCCGTGCTTATGTCAGAGGAAACATTTGGCCCTGTGGCGGCCATTGCGCCCTTTGATACCGAAGAAGAGGTGATCGCCCGGGCCAATGACACCGAATACGGTTTGGTTGCATATCTGCACAGCCATGACCCACGCCGTATTTACCGCGTATCTCGTGCATTGCAATTTGGCATGGTGGCGGTGAATCGCACCAAGGTCACCGGCGCGCCGATCCCCTTTGGCGGCACCAAACAATCCGGTCTGGGCCGTGAAGGGGCAAGGCGGGGAATGGAAGAGTTTACCGAAATCAAATATGTCTGCCGCGACTGGGCATGAGGAGTGAAAAGATGCTGAAGAACGATCAACTTGACCAATGGGACCGCGAGAACTTTTTCCATCCCTCCACTCATCTGGCCCAGCACGCGCGGGGCGAAACAGCGACCCGTGTGATCAAAACCGCAAGCGGGGTCCATATCGAAGACCGTGATGGTACCAAATTGCTGGACGCCTTTGCAGGACTTTATTGCGTGAATGTGGGCTATGGCCGTCAGGAAATTGCCGAAGCGATTGCGGATCAAGCCCGCGAGTTGGCCTATTATCATTCCTACGTAGGCCACGGCACAGAAGCCTCCATCACCCTGTCCAAGATGATCCTTGATCGCGCGCCTTCGAACATGTCCAAGGTCTATTTCGGCCTGGGCGGTTCAGATGCAAATGAGACCAACGTCAAATTAATATGGTATTACAACAATATCCTGGGCCGCCCCGAAAAGAAAAAGATCATCTCGCGCTGGCGAGGGTATCATGGCTCGGGCCTTGTCACCGGGTCGCTGACTGGGCTGGAACTATTCCACAAAAAGTTCGATCTGCCGCTCACGCAGGTGGTTCATACCGAAGCGCCCTATTATTTCCGCCGAGATAATCTGGACCAAAGCGAAGCCGAATTCGTCGCGCATTGCGTTACTGAACTGGAGGCGCTGATTGAACGTGAAGGCGCTGATACAATCGCCGCGTTTATTGGCGAGCCGGTGTTGGGAACCGGCGGCATCGTGCCCCCGCCCGAAGGCTACTGGGCCGCCATCCAGGCCGTATTGCGCAAGCATGACATCCTGTTGGTTGCCGATGAAGTTGTGACCGGGTTTGGCCGCCTGGGCAGCATGTTCGGGTCGGAGCATTACGGCTTGGAATCCGATATCATCACCATCGCCAAAGGCCTCACCTCGGCCTACGCGCCGCTGTCTGGTTCGATTGTTTCTGAAAAAGTGTGGAAGGTGCTGGAGCAGGGCACGGATGAAAACGGCGCCATCGGCCACGGCTGGACCTATTCGGCACACCCGATCGGGGCCGCGGCCGGTGTGGCAAACCTCAAACTGATTGATGATCTGAACCTGATCGAAAACGCAGGCAAAGTCGGCGCTTATCTGAAGCAGTCGATGAAGGATGCACTGTCAGCACACGCCAATGTCGGCGATGTGCGCGGCGAAGGAATGTTGTGCGCGGTCGAGTTCGTGAAGGATAAAGATAGCCGCACCTTCTTTGACTCCGCGGACAAGATCGGCCCGCAAGTCTCAGCCGCTCTTTTGGCACAGGATAAGGTCATCGCACGCGCTATGCCGCAAGGCGACATCTTGGGCTTCGCGCCACCGTTTTGCCTGAGTCGTGAAGAAGCTGATACCGTCGTCGCCGCAACTCTGCGCGCGGTTACAGCAGTATTAGGCTAGGGGATGTCTGTCTCGCCCACCCTTGGCTGAGTGGATAGTGGTCGACATTACCGCATCAAACTCCGGGGTGGGCGCAGCACTCGATTGAGACCGCTTTGATTTGGCAATATTGCCTGGATCAGGCCGCAATTCCAAGATTCCTTACTACAAGGCCCAATCCGGTCAAAGCGGCCAGGATTGAAACTTGAAACCAGCACACGTCACTATTGTCGCAATGTGCTACAGACCAGATGATTATCAATCATGGGTAGAGCGGCGGAAAAGTCCGCAACGTGTGGGTTGCCTTTCCTGTAGCCAGACAGACGATGAAGCAGGAAGAGCTCAAGCTGAAGTTGGAAGACTTCGAAATTCCGCAAAGGAATTTTGAAGAGATGTTGGAACCGGTCGCCGAAATTCTGTCAAAATCTTGGAAAGTATGGAAAAAAAGCGACTATAGGGGCAAGAGAGCGCTGCTTAGAATGCAATTTGTTCAGAAGGGAAGTTACTCTTCCAAATCGGATCTTCGAACCGGAGAATTATCTTTTCTATTCAGAGTCTTAAGTGACGCAAAATATCTGAATGAGGTTTTGGTGGAGCCTAGGGGAGTCGAACCCCTGACCTCTTGCATGCCATGCAAGCGCTCTCCCAACTGAGCTAAGGCCCCATACAGGTACTGCAGAAGCAGTGGGCGGACGTTTATGAGACAGTGGCGCTAAGCGCAAGTCCAAAAACAGGCGTCGCCGTTAAAATTTTGCAACCAGATTGCAAATGGCGCGAGGCGGCGCGAGGCCGCCTCTGACCGTGATCAGCTATCGTCCTCTGCTGGAATGTCAGTGATGTCGTCCAGCGGAACTTCATCACTGCTGTCATCATCGTCATCCAGCAGATCATCATCCAGATCGACTTCGACATCGTCGTCGTCATCCAGAACCAGTTCTTCCTCAGGCGCGTTTTCGCGCGCCTTGGCCGATGCGGCATCTTCTGCATCTGCTGCGATCATCCGGCTTTTACCGGTTTCGAGTTCCACGATCTCGCCGGTATAAGGGCTAACGATCGGGTCTTTGTTCAGGTCATAAAACCGTTTACCGGTGGTCGGGCAAACGCGCTTTACACCCCATTCTTCCTTGGGCATGTCCAATCCCCTTGATATCAGGTGAGTCGTATCGACGATTCAGGTCAGGTGCCACAAGCAGCGGGCACTGTCAAAGCCTTTGAGCAGGAGAAACAGACCTATGGGAGATCACGCACTGCCAGGATCGCCTCCGGTGCCGCTGACATTGCGCAAATCGGCGCGGGCACGGCGGATCAGTCTGCGTATATCCCAGTTGGACGGGCGTGTTACACTGACCTATCCAAATGGCGTTTCTGAATCCGATGCGTTGAACTTTGCCCGCCAAAAAGAAAGCTGGATTCGGCAGCACCTGAGTGATCGGCCAGACCCCTCGGTGGTTCAATTTGGGCAGCATATTCCTGTTGAGGGCACCCAACGGCGCATTGTCCGGGCAACGGGCCGACGCGTTCTGTTGCAGGCGGATCAGATTTCAGTACCTGAAGGCGCTGAAGCGCGACGTTTGGCGCGCTTTTTGAAAGAACTGGCACGCGACCGGCTGACCGGCGCATGTGATGACTACGCAGCGATGTTGGGTAGGGCTTATGCCAGCATCTCTATTCGGGATACCCGATCGCGCTGGGGATCATGCAGTTCTGAGGGTGGATTGATGTTTTCCTGGCGGCTGATTCTCGCTCCACCAGACGTCCTGCATTATGTTGCCGCACATGAGGTGGCGCATCTGGCCGAGATGAACCATTCCCCAGCCTTTTGGGCCCAGGTCGAGCGGTTATTCGGAGATTACAAAGAACAGCGGCGCTGGCTGCGCGACAACGGGGCGCAGTTGCATCAGTTCAGATTTGACGCGCCTGCGAGTTGACCTGTGCGGTGTTTGTGATCACATAGAGACATGTTGAACACACGCCCCTCGGAAACGCAGACCGCAACGCATGACCGGGTGTACCGGGCCCTGCGATCCCGCATCATGCATGGCGACATCGCCCCCGGTCAGGCACTGACCTTAAGGGGAATTGGGAAAGAGTTTGGTGTCTCGATGACTCCGGCCCGCGAGGCGGTGCGTCGGCTTGCGGCTGAAGGGGCGCTGTTTCTGTCGTCCTCGGGCCGCGTCTCGACGCCCGAGCTGACCAATGACCGGATCGAAGAGCTTGCTGCGCTGCGGGCCTTGCTTGAGGTCGAGCTGGCCAGCCGGGCATTGCCCCGTGCGCATATTGCCCTGATTGACCGATTGCAGAGCATCAACATGACGGTGGCCGAGATGGTCACCAAACGTGATGCCGTTGGATATATTCGCACCAATCTGGAGTTTCACCGAACTCTGTATCTGCGGGCGCAGGCCCCGGCGATGCTGGCGATTGCCGAAACCGTATGGTTGCAGCTTGGGCCGACGATGCGCGCGCTTTATGGGCGGCTGCGGCGAACGGAACCACCGCATCACCACAAGCTGATAATTGC
The DNA here is from genome assembly GCF_059610225.1 of Ruegeria sp. YTSA105. Classification (NCBI taxonomy): domain Bacteria; kingdom Pseudomonadati; phylum Pseudomonadota; class Alphaproteobacteria; order Rhodobacterales; family Roseobacteraceae; genus Ruegeria; species Ruegeria sp. YTSA105. The sequence continues at coordinate 25,083 of NZ_JBXWNE010000009.1, read as the reverse complement.
GGCGCTAAAGGCCGGGGATGAGCCGGGTCTGCGCCTTGCGGTTCGCTCGGATGTTACACAGGGCCTGCGGATGCTGGTCAGCTAAGCGGCTTGTTGCCGAAGCTGCCGAAATCGCCCGATTCGGTATCGCCGTTCTGGCCCCGGCGATTTCTCTGCGCTAGGCTGTGAGAAATCACAATAAGAGCAGTTTTCAACCATGATTGATCGACGGTTATTTTCCCTTGGGCTGGGCTCCGGCTTGTTGGTTGCCTGTACGGACAGCGTGCCTTCTTCTTCGGCGCCGGCCGCGCGCATGCAACCGGTTCGGAACGCGGGCTGGGACGCCTGGGTGGCGGGCTTCAAAAGCCGCGCGGCCGCACAGGGGATTTCGCAAAGCACAATTAACCGCGCCTTCCAGGGCGCCGGATATCTGCCCGGAGTGATCGAGCGGGACCGAAATCAGGTCGAGTTCAAGAGGTCGCTTGAAGACTACCTGGCGATTGCAACCTCAGATGAACGGATCGCGACCGGCAAGCAAATGCTGGTGCGTCATGCGGGAACGCTGTCTCAGATCGAGGCGCAGTACGGCGTGGACAAAGAAGTTGTCGTGGCAATTTGGGGGCTTGAAAGCCGTTATGGTGCGCGACGTGGGGATGTGCCTGTTGTATCGGCCCTGTCGACGCTGGCCTATGACGGTCGGCGCGGGCAGTTCTTTGAGAGCCAACTGATGGCAGCGATGAAGATTCTGCAGAACGGCGACACGACGCCCGCCAACATGACAGGTAGCTGGGCCGGTGCCATGGGGCACACGCAGTTCATTCCGACCTCTTATCTGGCCTATGCGGTGGATTTCACCGGCGATGGACGGCGCGATATCTGGTCCGACGACCCAACGGATTCGCTGGCATCAACGGCGGCTTATCTGGCGCGTTCCGGTTGGGTGCGTGGGCAGCCCTGGGGCGGTGAGGCCGGGACGGTATCCGGTACGCCGGTTGCTGTGCTGCAACCCCAGGTGCCAGGGCCCCGCATTGCCGTGTTCCGCAATTTTCAGGTGATCAAACGGTATAATAACTCGGACAGCTATGCGATCGGGGTAGGGCATCTATCAGACCGAATTGCCGGAGGGGCGCCGTTCCAGGCCTCGTTCGGCCCGGATGAGACTGGGCTGACACTTGAGAACCGCAAAGAGTTGCAGCGCCGTTTGACATCCGCGGGCTACGATACGCAAGGGGCGGATGGTGTCATCGGGAATAACACGACATCCGCGATTTCTGCGTACCAGCGGGCCAATGGGCTGTCCGCGACCGGAGAGCCCTCAGTTGCGCTGCTGAGGCAGTTGGGGGGCTGAGGGTTACGCAGCCAGCCCTTTTGAGCCGATGTCGAGGAATTTTTGACGACGATCTCTGATCAGGGCGGCGGAATCCTTGCCGTCCAGATCCTTGAGCATCGCCGTAATCGCGTCCCGCACGGAGTCCACGGTCGCAGCGCGATCGCGATGTGCGCCGCCTTTGGGTTCCGAAATGATCCGGTCGCAAACGCCCAGCTTGTGCAGGTCTTGCGCGGTCAGCCGCAACGCCTCGGCTGCTTCGCGCATTTTCTCGGAGTCCTTCCACAGGATCGAGGCGCAGCCTTCGGGTGAAATGACCGAATAGACCGAATGTTCCAGCATCGCGACACGGTTTGCCGTTGCAAAAGCCACCGCACCGCCTGATCCACCCTCGCCGATGATGACCGAGACCAACGGCACGCCGATCTTCAGGCACATCTCGGTCGAGCGGGCAATAGCCTCGGACTGGCCGCGCTCTTCGGCGCCTTTGCCGGGATAGGCGCCCGCCGTGTCGATCAAGGTGATAACCGGCAGTCCAAAGCGTCCTGCCATCTCCATCAGTCGGACAGCCTTGCGATACCCTTCGGGGCGAGCCATTCCGAAATTGCGTTCGATGCGCGATTTGGTGTCGCTGCCCTTTTCGTGGCCGATCACCATAACAGGTTGATCGTTGAACCGCGCCAGACCGCCGATCACGGCCAGGTCGTCAGCAAAATTCCGATCGCCTGCCAGCGGTGTGAATTCGGTGAACAGATCTTCCACGTAGTCTTTGCAATGGGGACGTCCAGGGTGACGAGCGACCTGACATTTTCTCCAAGGCGTCAGATCGGCATAGAGTTCGTCCAACAGCTTTTCAGCCTTGGCATCCAGAGCGGCGGCCTCTGCGGCCACATCCATCTCTTCATTGGCGCGCGCCAGCGCACGCAGTTCCTCGGCCTTTCCTTCGATCTCGGCCAAAGGTTTTTCGAATTCCAGATACTGGGTCATGACGCCTCTCAACGCGGAAGTTCCCTGCTATATGGCCTGACGTTGCCCCGGATGCAACTCAGCAAGATTTAAAGGGTTGGTAGGGGTGCCCGTATTCACCCTCAAAAGGACCTTGATGACCGGTCATTGCTAGCCTTCGAACGTTCTCAAACGGGCCAAAGCACAGGGTAGAGCGACGCGACCAGCAGCCCCGCCATCACCCAGTTGAACAGCATCAGTCGGTGTGGGTTCGTGAGAATCCGCGCCATCTGCTGCCCGAGTACCGTCCATGTGCTGACCGAGGGCAAATTGATTGCGCCGAAAACAATCGCGACAATGACGATGGCGTTCAGGGAGCGATCGGGGGTGTATACGGTTGTTGCTGTCAGGGCCATGGCCCAGGCTTTTGGATTGACCCATTGGAATGCTGCGGCCTGTAAAAACGTCATCGGTGTCCCCGCAGGTGCGCCCGCTTCGGCTGGGGCCGAATGCGCGATTTTCCATGCCAGATACAGCAGATAGGCCACCGACGCCGCTTTCAACACGGTATAGCTGATCGGATAGGCATCAAACACCTGCACCAGCCCCGTTCCGACCAGAAGGACCATGACTGTAAAGCCCAACCCGATTCCGAACATATGTGGGATTGTGCGTCGAAACCCGAAATTCGCGCCCGAGGCCATCAGCATCAGGTTATTGGGTCCCGGCGTGATCGACGAGACGAAGGCAAAGGTGACGAGGGCAAAAAGCAATTCAGGGTTCATAGCGCAGATAATTGATGGAATCCGCCCAAATGAAATTGCGTTTGCGCTGGTTATTGCGGTAATTCTGCAATTAATGATCAAGTTGGATGATATAAATCGCCATATATTGCGTGAGCTGACACGTGATGGGCGGATAAGCAACCTTGAATTGGCCGATCGGGTCGGGCTGTCAGCCTCGGCCTGTTTGCGCCGTGTTCAGGAATTAGAGCGCGCGGGAGTGATCTCGGGCTATCGTGCTGTATTGAACCCACCTGCGCTGGGCATCGGCTTTGTCGCCTATATCGGCGTTGGGCTGGGCGAACATACAAAGGCCGCTCAGGAAGGGTTCGAGCGTGCTTTGCAGCGCGCGCCTGAAGTGGTGGAGTGCCATAACATCACCGGCACGATCGAATACCTGTTGCGCGTGGAATGTCCAGATCTGTCGTCTTACAAAACTTTTCACACCGAAGTTCTAGGGACTTTGCCCCATGTCACGTCGATCACGTCCTATGTCGTCATGGGCTCGCCCAAGGATATGCGGGCCTGACATTGGAAAGATGATTCTGTACCGACTTGCCGGAGTTGGATTCACGTTTTACTGTCTTGCCAAAGAATTGACCAAAAATGGGGACAACCCCAACCGGTCGTATTCAGGGAGAAGACGATGAAACTTGTTCGGACCGGAGCACTGGTCGCAACTTTGGTGATGATTGCGGGTGCATCTTTTGCAGCTCCGTTAAAACTGCAACCTGCCAACCCACAGCCTAGCCCCAAGGCGGGATTGAATGTGAATTACTTTGGCACTGGCAATCAACACAAGAAGATCCGAGATCTGAGCCATGCAAAAAGCATGCTGTCTAAAGCGCAGCCCGGACAACCGTTGCGGGGCTTGGATTACAGGGACACCAGTAAGGGTCAGGACGTCATGACGTTTGACGGCGCTTACAATGTCGCCGCCGAGATTACGGGGTATATGCGGTTCGACTCTGCTGGAATCTACGAGTTGGAAACGTGGTCAAATGACGGGATAGAGGCATTCGTCGGAGGCCAGAACATTGGACAAGTCTCGGGCATTCAGGGCTGCGAGGCCAATCAGCGGACCGAAGTCGATGTGCCCAAAGCCGGGTGGTACGCGCTCAAGATCATCTATTTCCAGAAGCTCGGAACATCCTGTCTGATGATGAAATCTGGGAAAAAGGGCGAAAGGTTCACCTGGACACCCAATGATGTCTTCGGACGGTAAGAGAAAGGCGCCCGGTGAGGCGCCTTTTTACGTTTAGCTGTTGGCCGCGATCAATTCGGCCTGGGCCACGATCACCTCGGCCTGTTTGATCGAGGCGATATCCACCAGACGCCCCTTGTAGACCGTCGCACCTTCGCCATTGGCCTTGGCCTGCTCCATTGCGGCCAAGATCTCGCGGGCCTCTGACACGGCTTCATCGGACGGGGTAAAGACCTGGTTGGCCAGCGCGATCTGTTTGGGATGGATTGCCCATTTGCCGACCATGCCCAAAGTGGCAGAACGTTTGGCCTGCGCGATATAGCCTTCGTCATCGCTGAAATCGCCGAACGGTCCATCCACCGGCAGCACGCCATGGGTGCGGCAGGCGGCAACGATGGCTGCCTGCGCCCAGTGCCACGGGTCGGACCAGTGTTTTTCACCTTCGCGCAGCATGTAATAATTTTCCTGCGTGCCGCCGATGCCAGTTGTCTGCATGCCCATCGAGGCCGCAAAGTCAGCGGCCCCAAGGCTCATGGCTTGCATCCGGGGGGACGAGGCAGCGATTTCTTCGACATGGGCGAGGCCAGCTGCGGATTCGATGATGACCTCAAAGCTGATCGGTTTGGTACGGCCTTTTGCGCGTTCGATGGCGGTGACCAACGCGTCCACCGCATAGACATCCGCTGCACAACCGACCTTGGGGATCATGATCTGGTCCAGTCGATCTCCGGCCTGCTCCATCACATCCACGACATCGCGGTACCAGTAAGGCGTATCCAGCCCGTTGATTCGTACGGACATGTATTTAGTGCTCCAATCGAGGGTGTTCAGCGCCTCGATGACATTGGCACGCGCTGTATCCTTGTCAGATGGTGCAACCGAATCCTCAAGGTCAAGATTGATCACATCCGCCGCAGAGGCCGCCATCTTGGGGAACAGCTTGGTGTTCGACCCGGGGCCGAACAACTGACAACGGTTAGGGCGCGCGGGGGCGGCGGGTTGAATGCGAAAGCTCATCTGGACCTCGTGCAGGAAAGGAAATTGCGATTTTGTTGTCTTATGAGGTATTAAATTGCGCAGGTCTCCGCAAGCATGTTTGTGCATCTGCGGCAATGCAGTCGCAGCATTCGCCGCAATGCGCCGTGTCTCTGGTGATTAAAGTTTAATCGCTTTAAAAACTTGAAAGAATTTTGCGCAAGCTACGATATTTGCGCGAAATTTTCCTGCGGGATCCAGCGATGCTGGGCGAAATCGAGAAACACTCGCCTTGCCCGTCCCATAGCCTGCGCCAGAATCAAAGGAGTGCACCGCAATGATCGAGACACCGTATCTGTTGTTTTTGGGCGATGCGCCCGACCAGCTGGCGGCCAAGGTTGCCGTAGGAATCAAGGACTGGCGTCCGGAAAACGCCGTGGGTCAATACCGGATGGAGGGTTGTAAAGCCGATCTGGGCCTGACCGACATGTCCCTGGCTAAGGCCAAAGAGGCCGGGGCCAAGACTTTGGTCATTGGCGTGGCCAATCGTGGCGGTGTGATCAGTCAGGAATGGAAAAAGGTGCTGGTCATGGCGCTGGAGGAAGGTTTCGACCTGGCCTCGGGCCTGCACAACCTTTTGTGTGATGAACCCGATCTAGTCGCAGTCGCCGAAGCAACAGGCCGCAAGCTGCATGATGTGCGGGTTCCGTCGGTCGACTATCCAATCGCCAACGGCATCAAACGTAAAGGTAAGCGCTGTCTTGCCGTGGGCACCGATTGTTCGGTTGGCAAGATGTACACCGCGATGGCCATGGATGCCGAGATGCGCAAGCGTGGCATGAAGTCGACCTTCCGAGCTACTGGCCAGACTGGCATTCTGATCACCGGTGACGGTGTACCGCTGGACGCGGTGATCGCAGATTTCATGGCGGGATCGGTCGAATGGCTGACACCCGACAATGATGACGACCACTGGGATTTGATCGAAGGGCAAGGGTCACTGTTTCATGTGTCATATTCCGGCGTGACAATGGCGTTGATCCATGGCGGTCAACCGGACGCGTTGATCCTGTCCCATGAACCCACCCGCGAGCATATGCGCGGTCTGCCGACCTATAGTTTGCCATCTTTGCAGGCTCTGCGGGACACGGCGCTGGCGCTGGCCAAGGTTGCCAATCCTGAGTGTCAGGTCATCGGTGTTTCGGTCAACACGCAGCATATGAGTGAAGCAGACGCATCCGCCTATCTGGCACAGGTCGAAGCCGACATGGGGCTGCCCGCGACGGACCCGTTCCGTTTTGGTGCAGGCAAGCTGGTCGACGCGCTGGCAGCAGTATAAAGCGGTCTGGTCCCGCCGGCCCGGATCTAAATTGGAAAATCCGGGCGGCTCTGCCAGGAAAAGGTATGTTATGCAAATTGACGTCTCTCGCGATGTATTCAGGCTGGCTCAGGTCTTTACAATTTCGCGTGGGTCACGGACCGAGGCCAAGGTTCTGACCGTACGCATTTCTGACGGCCAGTATCAGGGCTGGGGCGAATGTGTGCCCTATGCGCGTTATGGTGAAACACTGGATTCGGTCGAGGCTGAAATTGCCGGATTGCCCGACAGTTTCGACCGAGTGCAACTGATGGACTTATTGCCTGCGGGCGCTGCACGGAATGCCGTAGATTGTGCGCTGTGGGATCTTGAGGCCAAGCGTGCCGGTAAACGCGTCTGGAATCTGGCAGGGCTGCCTCAGCCGGGCCCCGAAATCACGGCCTATACATTGTCATTGGACACCGCCGAGGCGATGCAGGCGCAGGCGGCTGCGAATGCACATCGCCCGCTTTTAAAGATCAAACTGGGCACGCCGGATGACATGCCCCGACTTGAAGCCGTTCGCGCAGGCGCACCGGATGCGACAATCATCGTGGACGCAAATGAAGGTTGGTCCGCCGCCGTTTACACCGATCTTGCGCCACATCTTGTGCGCCTGGGTGTGGCCTTGGTCGAGCAACCTCTGCCCGCCGGTGACGATGACGCGCTGATCGGGATGGAGCGCCCGGTTCCCGTATGCGCCGACGAATCCTGCCATGATCGTGCCAGCCTGCCCAAACTGAAGGGCAAATATGATGTGATCAACATCAAGCTCGACAAGACCGGAGGTCTGACCGAAGCGCTGGAGCTGCGCAAAGCGGCGATTGCTGAAGGCTATGACATCATGGTCGGCTGTATGGTCGGCAGCTCTTTGGCGATGGCCCCTGCGACATTGCTGGCGCAGGGTGCGATGGTAACGGACCTTGACGGACCACTTCTGTTGGCCGAAGACCGCGACAACCCGCTGACTTTTGATGATGCCGGAGTGTACCCGCCATTGGCGGCGCTCTGGGGCTAAGGAGATTGACATGACCCGCACCGTTTATGTGAATGGCGACTACCTGCCCGAAACCGAAGCCACAGTGTCGATCTTTGATCGTGGCTTCCTGATGGCCGATGCCGTGTATGAGGTGACCAGCGTTCTGGACGGCAAGCTGATCGACTTCGAAGGCCACGCGGTCCGCCTCAAGCGCTCGCTGGACGAATTACAGATGGCTGAACCCTGCGCGAAGGACGAGCTGCTGGAGATCCACCGCAAGCTGGTTGAGTTGAACGGCATTGAAGAGGGGCTGGTCTATCTTCAGGTCACGCGCGGCAGCGACGGCGACCGGGATTTTGCATTTCCTGCGGCTGATACCAAACCCACACTGGTTTTGTTCACCCAAAACAAGCCGGGTCTGGCGGACAGCCCTGCTGCCCGGAAAGGTGCCAAGGTCATCTCGATCGAGGATATCCGTTGGGGCCGGCGTGACATCAAGACGACACAGCTGCTCTATCCCTCGCTGGGCAAGATGATGGCCAAGGCCGCGGGCTGTGATGATGCCTGGATGGTCGAAGGCGGCTATGTGACCGAGGGCACCAGCAACAACGCGTATTTTGTCAAAGGCAACATGATTGTCACCCGGCCGTTGTCGAGCGACATCCTGCACGGCATCACCCGCAAGGCCGTTCTGCGAATGGCAGCCGAAGCGCAGATGGTTGTCGAAGAACGCCTGTTCACTATCGACGAGGCCAAGGAGGCTGATGAGGCGTTCACCACCTCGGCCAGTGCTTTTGTCATGCCTGTGGTTGAAATTGACGGCACAGCGCTGGGCGACGGCACGCCGGGACCCATAGCCAAACGTCTGCGCGAGATTTATCTGGACGAAAGCCGCAAGGCAGCACTCTAAAGAAATCCCATGCTGGGCGTTTGTGTGGCATGGGGTGGTCGCAACGAATTTGACAACATTTGGTGCCGCGTGCAGGTCTTGGTCGGGATGAACGGCGCAAGAGGGTGCGGCACCAAAATCTCTGAGCGCGAACAGAACACGATAGTTGGTGATCCTGCATCCTGACAGGCCGCTATGAGAATAGGCATATCCAGCCTGACAAGCGGTATTGGTATGGCCGAAACCAGGCGGCATATTACGGGCTGAGTTGCGGTTTTCAGGAGCCAACTTCACAAATGATGATGGCGAAGCCCCTACGTGTTGCTGGTGTAGCTAGGGGGCAGAGGGCCGGAGATGCCCCGTCACACGACCAATGGGCCTCAATGGCCGCTATTGGTGCCGATGAAAATGTTGGTCTATCATGTCCTCCTGTGGTCCATTTCAAATGAGTTAACTTATGGCCGATCCATACTCTGACCTCGGCGCACAAGACACCGCCCTTCAAGAGCGGATCGCAACAGCAATGGAAGTGCGCTGTTTAGAGCCTGCGCAGATTGCAATTCGCAAAGCCTACATGGAAAACCTGAGTCTCCCCAAAGGTGCACGGGCGCTGGAGCTTGGTTCAGGAACAGGACACGTTACCCGAGATTTGTTGGAGCTTGCAGGAGCCGCAACGGCCCATGGAATTGAACCCTCGCCCGTCATGGTCGCTCGGGCCCAGAAGAGCTTTGGGGATGATGATCGACTTAGCTTCGATATCGGGGATGCCAAAAACACAGGTTTTGAAAGCGAGACCTTTGACCTTGTGTTAATGCACACGTTGTTGTGCCACGTCCCTGGACCTGAAGACGTTGTCCAAGAGGCCTTCCGCCTTTTGAAGCCCGGAGGTGTACTGGCAATTTGTGATGGCGACTACAGTACCGCAACTGCGCAGATCGCGGACTTTGATCCGCTCGATCAACTCATCAAATTCATGATCAATCAAAATGTCACTAATCTTTGGATAATGCGTCAGATTTCAGGCATCCTGGTCGATGCCGGATTTCAACTTGGGGCCCGGAAAGGTCATGGATATGTGGCAGAAGGGGAAGCGACCTATTTTCTCACCGTAATTGAACGCGGAGCGGACCGCATGGTGGAAGAGGGTCTGTTATTTTCCGAAACTGCAGAGGCTTTGAAATCAGAAGCGAAACGCAGAGTATCTGCCAAGATGTTTTTTGGTTTTATGTCCTATGTGAGCCAAATCGCAAATAAACCCAAGATCGTTTGACCGTTCTCAGTAATCGGGCAGACAGACATTGCACAGCATCCGGCCTTCTTGGTTCAAAGCGGACCCTACCAGTTACCAGTAACAAAAAAGGCCGCCCCAAACGGAACGGCCCTTTATTCACTGTCTCTTTACAGAGGATCAGGCGGTCAGAGCAGCCTGAGCCTGGGCGACGATCGCGCCGAACGCTTCCGGTTCGTGCACGGCCAGATCGGCCAGAACTTTACGGTCCACTTCAATACCGGCCAGGTTCAGGCCGTTGATGAAGCGGGAATATGTCAGGGCTTCGTCATGCGAACGTACAGCAGCGTTGATCCGCTGGATCCAGAGCGCGCGGAAGTTACGCTTGCGGTTCTTACGGTCGCGGGTTGCATATTGGTTGGCCTTGTCTACGGCCTGACGGGCAACCTTGAAGGTGCTTTTGCGGCGGCCATAGTAACCTTTGGCGGCCTTGATAACCTTCTTGTGACGGGCGTGAGTTACGGTTCCACCTTTAACGCGGGACATGTCTTAATCTCCTCTTATCGATCGTAGGGCATATAGCCCTTGACGATTTTGGCGTCGGGGGCGGACAGGGTGGTGTTGCCACGAGCATCGCGGATGAATTTCTTGGTCCGCTTGATCATGCCGTGACGTTTGCCGGCCTGGCCAGCAAGGACCTTACCGGTCGCAGTCACCTTAAAGCGCTTTTTGGCGCTCGACTTTGTCTTCATCTTAGGCATTTCCGTCTCCTTTCGGGGTTCGGTTCGAAACGCGACTCGGCATGCCATCTCGGCCGGTCACGCGATCAGAAGCGCCGTTTACGCAAGTTCGACCATACTGGCAAGGGGGTTTTGGCTGAATCTGCAATTTTAGCAGCCCAGTCAGGCACCGGGGCGACGCAGGCCGCCCCGGTGGTCTATTTAGTGACCGTATTTGCGGATCTCACCGCTTTTCAGTCTTTCACTATATGATGCCAGTTCCTGACGAACGATCTTCATCAGGAAGTAGAGCGCAAAGACGTTCACAACCGCCATCGCAAAGATCGCCGCATCCGAGAAGTCGATAACCGGGCCGAGGTTGGCCGCAGCACCGATCACCACGAAGACGCAGAAGATGATCTTGAACACCAGCTCTTTGGTGTGCCCCTCACCGAACAGATAGGTCCAGGCCTTCAGGCCATAGTAGGACCAGCTGATCATAGTCGAGAAAGCAAAAAGGATCACCGCAATCGCCAGAACATAGGGGAACCAGCTGAACGCGCTGCCAAAGGCGGCAGAGGTCAGGCTGACGCCCGAGTTGCCGTCAACGGTCGCAATAGCGCTTCCTGCTTCGTTCAACATATAGTTGCCGGTCTCGGGGTCGATGATCAGCTGCTGTGTGATGATGATCACCAGCGCGGTCATGGTACAGATCACGACCGTATCGATGAACGGCTCAAGCAGCGAAACAAAGCCTTCTGTGATCGGCTCCTTTGTGCGCACCGCCGAGTGGGCAATCGCAGCAGACCCAACGCCGGCCTCGTTCGAGAACGCGGCCCGTTTGAAGCCCTGGATTAGAGCACCGACCATTCCGCCTGCCACACCAAGACCGGTAAACGCACCGGCAAAGATCTGACCAAAGGCCCAACCGATCATATCCGCATTCATGACGATGATGACCAGAGCCGCCGCGACATACATCACGCCCATAAAGGGCACAACTTTTTCAGTCACTCGCGCGATGGATTTAAGTCCACCGACGATCACCATGAACACGACAACCGCAAAGACCACACCGGTGATCCAACCCGGGTAATTCCCGACGATGCCTGCAATCTGCTGATGCGCCTGATTGGCCTGAAACATGTTGCCCCCGCCCAGCGCTCCAAGAATACAGAAGATCGAGAACACAACCGCCAGGATCTTACCTCCGGGCAGGCCAAGCTCGTCAAAACCCTTGGACATATAGTACATCGGGCCGCCCGAGACGCTGCCGTCTTCGTATTCGTTGCGATACTTTACGCCAAGTGTACATTCGGTGAATTTTGACGCCATGCCCAGAAGACCAGCCAGGATCATCCAGAAGGTCGCCCCGGGGCCACCAATGCCAACAGCAACGGCAACGCCTGCGATATTGCCAAGCCCGACCGTGCCCGACAGGGCAGTGGCCAATGCCTGAAAGTGGCTAACCTCACCAGCATCGTTGGGATCGGAATAGTCGCCTTTGACCAGACTTATCGCGTGGCCGAAAAAGCGCATCTGCACAAAAGCAAAGTACAGAGTAAAGACCGACGCCGCGATAACCAACCACATCACGATCCAGGGAAATCCTGTCCCGGGAATTGGTGCGAATATGAAGCTAACGAATGGCCCAGTGATATCAGCAAAAGCCTGATTGATCTTTTCGTCCAACCCGGGCGCCTCTTGCGCGGCGACGGGGCTGGCCATCAGGGTGGCGGCTGCCAATCCCAGTTGAGATAGTGTTTTCATTCCTGTGCCTCCCTCAATTCACGACCGTGACCGGTACATCGGCATGCATTACAAGGTTTTGCGTTGAGCTGCCGAAGATACGCTTTTTGAGGCCATCCGCGGACGAGCGTCCAACGACAATCTGTACGGCCTTGCTGTCTACCGTGATGGCATTCAGCGTTTCAGCCACATCTCCGTGGCGCACCACTCCGGTCGCGGCGAAACCCGCGGCCTTCAGGGCGTCGACGGCGGGTGCCACCACCCGTGTCGTTGCTAGTTCAATCTCCTCCTCACGCCGCATGTGCCGCTTTGCGTTTTCTTCAGGTGTCTGAAAAGTGTAGGGCGACCATTCAATGACATATGCAACCAGAAGCTCGCATGAACCAATTCTTTCAGCCAAATCTTTGGCGAAGGCGATGGCACGTTCTCCGGATTCTGTCCCGTCCAGTCCTATGACAATTTTTGTTGTCATCTCGTTCCTCCATTTATTGTTCATTTGACCGGGGCCCGTGCCCCCGGCAGGGCAGCCGGAACTTGGAGCATTTATTGTAGACTGCCCTCAAGTCAGTATCAGGAAAAATCACTAGGAAATGGTATTATTTTTGGTCTATTCTCAGTAAATTATCCCATTATGCGCCAAAATTACAGGGAATTTACCTAATGGACAGAGAATTGGACAAGATCGATCAACGCATCCTGCAGGAATTGGAAGCCAATGGCCGCCTGCCAATCGTCGAGCTTGCCATGCGGGTAAACCTGACCAACACCCCGTGCTCAGAGCGTGTAAAGCGACTGGAAAGAACCGGCTATATCACCGGATACAGCGCCGTTCTGGACAAGGAGCGGTTGGGTCTCGGGCATATGACGGTTGTGCAGGTTTCCCTGGCTGCAACGTCTGAGAACTCATTGGATAAATTCAACGATGCCGTGCGCGATGTCACCGAAATCGAAAGCTGCCTGATGGTGGCGGGGTCGTTTGATTATCTGTTAACCGTTCGCACACGCGACATCGCCCATTTCCGCCAGACCCTGGGGGAAAAGATCAATAAGCTTCCGGGCATTCACCAGACCAGTTCCTTTACCGTGATGGAAATCGTCAAGGAACCGGTCGGGCAGAATGTCATACCCGCCTGATCAGCCAGGATCCGTGTTATAGATCAGCCTTTCGTCGCAAGGCGCGATCCGCAGGATATTGGTCGTGCCGGGCACGTTGAACGGAACACCAGCGGTGACAACGATCTGATCCGTGTCAGTTGCAAATCCACCAGAACGAGCAGCACGGGCGGCGCTCACGACCGCCCCTTTGAAACGCTCAAGCTCGGGCGTCATTACGCAATGGCAGCCCCAGCTCAGGCATAACCGACGGGCCGTTCCCTTTGCCGGGGTCATTGCAATGATCGGAACTCCGGGGCGTTCGCGCGCGGTCAACAGCGCAGTTGTGCCGCTTTGAGTGAAACAACAGATGGCCTTGATATCCGTTTTCTCGGCAATTTCGCGAGCGGCGGCGACGATGCCGTCGGCCACGGTAGTCCCCTTCGCCGTGCGCGATGCTGCGATAATCTGATCATAAGTGGGGTCGGCTTCGACCTCGATGGCGACCTTGTTCATGGTCTGCACGGCCTCGATCGGATATGAGCCAGCGGCAGATTCCGCACTCAGCATGATGGCATCCGTGCCTTCGTAGATTGCGGTTGCCACATCTGAAACCTCGGCGCGTGTGGGCATCGGGCTTTCGATCATGCTTTCCAGCATCTGTGTGGCCACAATCACCGGCTTGGCGGCGCTACGGCACCGGCGGACCAGACGTTTCTGGATCGGGGGCACCGCGGAAACCGGTAGCTCCACGCCCAGATCTCCGCGCGCAACCATAATGCCGTCAGAGGCATCGAGGATGTCGTCAAACGCTTCAACCGCAGCAGGCTTTTCAATCTTGGACAGGATCGAGGCGCGCCCATCGGCCAGTGCCCGAGCCTCAAAAACATCCTTGGCCCGCTGAACGAAACTCAGCGCCAGCCAATCCACACCCAGCTGGCAGACGAATTCCAGATCACCACGATCCTTGGCGGACAACGCGGCCAAGGGCAGCACGACATCCGGCACGTTCACGCCCTTTCGGTTCGAAATTGTCCCGCCGACCTCGACGGTACAATTAGCATGATCCTGGCCGCAATCCTGTACGATCAGGCGAATTTTGCCATCATTGACCAAGAGGCGCGCACCGGGTTCCAGCGCAGCAAAAATCTCGGGATGGGGCAGGCATACGCGGCCTGCGTCGCCCGGGGCCGGATCCAGATCCAACCGAAACACGGCACCCTCGATCAGCTCTTCCGCATCATTGGCAAATACGCCGACACGCAGCTTTGGCCCCTGCAGATCTGCAAGAATGGCGATAGGGCTGTCCAGATCCTTTTCGACCTGACGGATGATCCGGTGCCGCTCGCGGATTTCGTCATGGCTGCCATGGCTCATGTTCAGGCGAAATACGTCGGCTCCGGCTTCGTGCAATGCGCGAATGGTGTCATAGTCATTGGACGCCGGCCCCAGCGTCGCCACGATTTTCACATTTCTCAGGCGTCGCATTGACCTTGTTCTCCTCAAATCATGTCCTGAATTTGCGCGAATGTTACCGCAAACATCGACTCTGCCCGCTTATTGCGCAATTCCCTTTCCGAAGCAACTGTCCTAAACCTGCCGGAAACAACATGACAGGCTTATGACGTATTCTCCGTTTTTTATCCATGGCGCGGATCGCCCTTCCCGCTGGCTGATCACATGTGACCACGCGACCAATACTGTTCCACCGGGAATCAATGGTGGGGATCTTGGCTTGCCGCGTGAGGATATGGAGCGCCACATTGCCTATGACGTGGGCGCCTATGAAGTATCGAAACATCTGGGTGAAATTCTGAACGCGCCTGTGATCGCGGCGAATTTCTCGCGCCTTGTGATCGATCCGAACCGAGGCGAGGACGACCCGACTCTTGTGATGAAACTGTATGATGGGTCAATCATTCCCGGCAACCGTAACGCCGATGCGGATGAGCGCGAGCGGCGTCTGAACATGTGTTACCGCCCTTACCATAGGGCATTGGCTGAGCTGGCCGCACTGCCCCATGCGGTGATCGTGTCGATGCATTCCTTCACCCGGCAGTTGCGTGGACGCGAACCGCGTCCCTGGCATGTCGGTGTGCTGCACACTCCGGATGAGCGTTTTTCGCGCCCACTGATCCACCGGTTGCAGGCTGAAAAGGACCTATGTGTTGGCGTCAATGAACCCTATACTGGCGTTCTGCCGGGCGATGCGATCGACAAGCATTGCACTGCCTTTGGCCGCCCTAATGCGTTAATCGAACTGCGCAATGACCTGATCGCCGACCACGCGGGGCAGCGCGCATGGGCCGAACGTCTGGGAATTGTCCTGGAAGACGCCCTTTCGCAAAGCGAATTGTGACTTTTGGTGGCTGAGAGCCTGCGCACCATTGAGCGACCACGCCCGAAACCCCATATATCAGGCGAAAGGAGGCGATCATGACGCAAGAGCTTTTGACATCTGTTTTCGGCTGGATGGCGGTGATCAACCTTGCTGTGTTACTATTTTCGACCCTGATGGTCGTGCTGATGCAGGATTGGGCGGCTGGCATCCATAGTCGGATGTTCCAAATGGACCGCGCGGATGTGAAACGTGCGTATTTCAGGTATCTGGCCAATTACAAAATTCTGGTGCTTATCTTTTCCATCGTGCCCTGGCTGGCGTTGAAACTGGCCTAGCGCACTGAGGTGTTGCTGATGATTGAAACGGCCCGCTTTGGTTGTTAGGTCATCTTGAACATATTGGGCAAGCATCCGGAGCGAGAACATGGACCAGAAAACTGAAACCGAACTTCAGGCCGCCGCATTCCGCAGGTTGCAGCAGCACCTGATGGAAGACAGGACCGATGTTCAGAACATCGACATGATGAACCTGGCCGGATTTTGCCGCAACTGCCTGTCGCGCTGGTATCAGGAAGCGGCCAATGAACAGGGCATTGAGATGGACAAGGACGAAGCCCGCCAGATCTTTTACGGGATGACCATGAGCGAATGGAAAGCCAAGTATCAGACCGAAGCCAGTCCTGAAAAGCAGGCGGCTTTTGAAGTCTCATTCGAAGAAAATGTCGGCAAAAAGAGCTGAACGTGAAAATAGAAAGGCCCACCATTTCGGCGGGCCTTTTCTCAGTGAGGCGGCTGTCAACAAAGGTTTCACGGCGTCCGCTACATTCGCTTCTTACGGTTGTTCCGATCCGAAAGCGACTGGCGCGGCGAATTGCGCAAATGCCCAGCTTTACCTCAGCGCTCCTAAGATTTTGCCTTTAAGGCCTGCGCCCGACATTTACGCTTTCTCCGAATTAAGGGATGGTTCTTCTGCTGACTTTCAGTGCAAGAAAGGATGTCTTTGCTCTTACTGACGGGTATGAAACGTGTTGAAACTGATCAAGAATGCGCGGCTCTATACGCCTGAGCCTGTTGGTTTAGGCCATATTCTCACCGCGGGTGAACGCATTATTTACCTCGGTAGCACTCAACCCGAACTGCCGGATCCGCTTCAGGCTGAAGTCGTTGACGTCGAAGGTGCATCGGTTGTTCCGGGTTTGATCGACGGACATGCGCATATCACGGGTGGTGGCGGTGAAACCGGGCCAGCCAGCCGGGTGCCGCCGATGGTCCTGTCCTCGTTCACCCGTGCCGGGGTCACGTCGGTTGTGGGGGTATTGGGGACGGACGATCTGACCCGCAACACGCAGACGTTGGTGCAGCAGGCCTATGGGCTGCGGGAGGAGGGGCTTTCGGCTTGGTGTCACACTGGTGGCTATCACGTCCCTCTGACCACCCTGACCGGTTCCGCCCGGGGTGATATCGTATTCCTTGATCCGGTTATCGGCGTTGGGGAACTGGCGATCAGTGATCACCGGTCAAGCCAACCGACACTGGACGAGTTTCTGCGGATCGCAAGTGAGGCGCATGTCGCGGGCCTGATGACCGGCAAGGCAGGGGTCGTGCATTGCCATATGGGCGACGGCGACAGGGGCCTGTCGATGTTGGAACAGGCGATCGCAACCTGCGAAATCCCCGCACGCGTCTTCAATCCAACTCATGTCAATCGCAACAAACCCCTCTTTGAACAGGCTGTCGCGTTGGCGCGGCACGGATGTTACATCGACGCGACCGCATTCCCTTGCGAGCATATCGAGCCGGGCATATCAGCCGCCGAGGCCTATATCCAATTTCGCGATCTGGGTGGTCGTGCGGACCGTTTCACCATCAGCTCTGACGGGGGTGGCTGCCTGCCGGCCTTTGACCGTGAGGGCAATCTGACACGGTTTGGTGTGGGGTTGTCCGACACTCTGCCTGAAACACTGCGCGACCTGACCGATAAAGGAATGCCTCTGTCTGATGCGCTTGCTCCGATGACCTCTAATGTCGCCGATCTGCTCAGGCTACATCGAAAGGGCCGTTTGAAAGTGGGTATGGACGCCGATCTGGTGGTTCTTGACGAAAACACCGCTGTGCGGCATGTGATGGCCCGGGGGGAATGGCATGTCCGCGATGGCCAGATAGCCCGGCGCGGCATGTATGAACAGATTTGAACGTCCGCGCGGTCCCCGGTGGCTGCCCGCTATAGCACCGGAAGGTAATTAAGATATGTGCCCTGCACCCATTGATGCAGAGACCCCGCGCGGGTTCATCATCCCGATCGGCGGTGGCGAAGACCGCGTCAAGGAGATGCAGATTCACCGCAAATTCGTGGAGCTGTCCGGCGGCGGCGATGCCGATATTGTCGTGATCCCGACAGCCTCGATGCTGGAAGAAACAGGGCCGGATTATAACCGCATTTTCTCTGAGCTTGGAGCGGGTCAGGTTGAGTTCCTGCCCATCTCGCGTCGCGCCGATTGCGACAATCCCGACTATGCCGAGATGTTGGACCGCGCCACCGGGATATTCATGACCGGCGGGAACCAGCTGCGCTTGTCGGCGATTCTGGGTGGCACGCTTGTTGCTCAGAAAATCCGGCGCCGGAATGCGGCGGGGATACCGATTGCGGGAACCTCAGCCGGGGCGTCGGTCATGTCCGAGCATATGGTTGCAGGCGGCAGCAGCAATTCCGCCCCAGCCGAAGGCAATATCACTCTGGCCCCGGGCATGGGTTTGACCAATGCAGTCATCATTGACCAGCATTTCACGCAGCGTAACCGCCTGGGGCGCCTGTTAACCGCCTCATCTTTCAACCCTTTCCTGATCGGGTTGGGCGTTGACGAAGACACGGCGGCCTTCATTGGGCCCGATAACGTCCTTGAGGTAGTGGGCAGCGGAACGGTCACTGTGGTGGATGCCAGCCATCTGACGCATTCATCGATGTGGGATGCCCGCCGCGGAGAGGCGTTGAGCCTTCTGGGACTTCGGCTTGACGTTCTGGGCGAAGGGTGCCGTTATGATCTGACGGCTCGCCAGGCGTTTCCGCCGGATGAGCATATGGCGTTCTGTACATTGCCGGACCTGTCCGGGGACGAGGGCGCCGGCGGGGGAAAATAAAAACTAACCAACAGGGTGCCTCATGAAAATAATTTCGACCAACGTCTTTGTCGGCCCGAATGTTTGGGCAAGTTTTCCGGTTATTCGCCACGTTATCGATCTGGGTATTCTGGAAGAATGGCCTTCGGCAAAAATTGGTTCGGAATTTATCGACGCTCTGGTCGCGGCACTTCCCGGTTTGGCAGAACATGGCTGTTCCTATCGCGAACCCGGCGGGTTCATCCGCCGCCTGCGCGAAGATGAGGGCACATGGCTGGGTCATGTGCTGGAACATTGCGCTATCGAGGTTCAAAACGTAGCCGGTACGGATGTGACTTTTGGCCGAACGCGCGGCACTGGCGAACCCGGCCAGTACAACATGGTCTATGAATACCGCCAGCGCGATGTCGGACTGGATGCGGGCAAGCTGGCGATGCGTCTGCTAATGCATCTGTTGCCACACTCCCTCAAGGACCAGGTGGATTACGATTTTGATCCGGATTTCAACTGGGATGATGAGTTACGCAGCTTTGTGCTGCGGGCGCAGCGCAAAGAATTTGGCCCCTCGACGGGCTCGTTGGTCAAGGCGGCACAAGAGCGGGACATTCCGTGGATCAGGCTGAACTCTGGCTCGCTGGTGCAGTTCGGACACGGGAAGTATCAGAAACGCATCCAGGCTACCATCACTTCTGAGACCAAACATATCTCGGTAGAGATTTCCTGCGACAAGGAAGATACCCACAATCTGCTGAACGATCTGGGCTTGCCGGTACCACAGCAGCGCATGGTCTATTCGGCACGCGAGGCGGCAAAAGCAGCGGGGCGTATCGGGTTTCCTGTTGTCGTCAAGCCGCTTGACGCCAATCATGGGCGTGGTGTTTCGATCAATCTGAATTCAGAGTCCGAGGTCGAGGCCGGTTTTGCCGAAGCCAAGGAACATTCTCGCAGCAGGGCCATTCTGGTGGAAAGCTTCATCACCGGTTTTGACCACCGAATGCTGGTTGTGAACAACAAACTGGTTGCGGTGGCCAAGCGTGTCCCCGGACATGTCGTTGGCGACGGCACACACACGATTGCCGAACTGGTTGACATCGTGAACCAGGATCCGCGCCGTGGCATCGGACACGAGAAAGTGCTGACCATGCTGGAAATCGACAATCAGGCCAAACGCCTGATGGAGAATGCGCGCGTGACCGAAGAAACCGTGCTGCCGGATGGCGAGATTTTCTATCTCCGTTCAACGGCAAATCTGTCGACGGGGGGGACAGCGATTGATCTGACGGATGTGGTGCATCCTGACAATCGTGACATGGCCGAACGCGCCATAATGGCGGTTGGATTGGATGTTGGAGGTGTGGATTTTCTGATCGACGACATCACCAAATCCTACAAGGATATTGGCGGAGCTATCGTCGAGGTGAACGCCGCCCCGGGCTTTCGGATGCACGTGGCGCCGTCCGAAGGTCAGCCCCGCGACGTGGCGGGCAGGGTGATCGACATGCTGTTCCCCGCCAATGAGGAAACCCGCATCCCGATTGCGGCGATCACAGGCACCAACGGCAAGACGACGACCTCGCGGATGCTGGGGCATATTATGAAAACCAGCAGCAAGACCGTTGGCATGACCTCGACCGATGGCGTCTATGTGGACGGTAAACTAAGCGTCAAGGGCGACATGACGGGACCGAAATCCGCACAGATCGTCCTGCGTGATCCGGCGGTCGATTTTGCGGTGATGGAAACCGCACGCGGCGGGCTTGTGCGGTCCGGTCTGGGCTATCAGCGGTCGAACGTGGCGGCGTGTCTGAATGTCTCGGCCGATCATCTGGGTCTCGGCGGCATAAACACGGTCGAGGAGCTGGCCGTTGTCAAGCGCGTGGTGGTTGAAAGCGCTGTGGATACTGCAGTGCTGAATGCCGATGACATCAACTGTCTGAAAATGGCCGACTACGCTCAAGCGGATCAGATTTTCTATGTCACGACCAATCCAGCGCACAGTCTGGTCAAGGAACATATCAAGGCCGGCGGCAAGGCTATCGTGCTTGAAAAAGGCATGAATGGTGACATGCTGACCATCTATGACAACGGGCTTCATATCCCGGTTCTGTGGTCGCATCTGATCCCCGCGACGTTGGAAGGCAAGGCAATTTTCAACGTCCAGAATGCGATGTTCGCCGCCGCGATGGCCTATAGTTTCGGCGTGGACCTAGATAATATCCGTCATGGGCTGCGCACCTTCGACACCAGCTATTTTCAGGCACCTGGACGGATGAATGTCTATGACGAACATCCCTTCAAGGTGATCCTCGATTATGGCCATAACCCCGCCGCGCTGAAAGCGATGGCGGCGCTGGCCGATCAGTTAGAGATCAAGGGCCGCAGGCTGTGCGTGGTAGCGATGCCTGGCGACCGGCGCGACGAAGATATTGTCGATGGGGCCGCCGCCCTGGCCGGACATTTTGATCATTTCATCTGCAAGGCAGATGACCGCCGTCGCGGACGCGGGCATGACGAGGTGCCGCAGATGATGCGTCAAGCCCTGATCGACAACGGCGTGGATGCCGCAGCCATCACGGTCATCCCCGACGAGGTTGAAGCGGTCAGTGCCGCGTTGGTGCAGGCCGGACAGGGCGATCTGTTGGTGATCTTTGGTGATGACACAACGCGCTGCTGGAAACAGATCATCTATTTCAATTCTGATGGCGAAGAACCTGAGGTCGCACCTGTGGCAGCCCCCGCCGAAACCTCGTTCGAAGATATGTTCGAAGGCGACCAGAACCTGATCCGGGATGAGCGTGGCGTGCGTCTGGCCCGTGAAATCAGCGAAGACGCGGATTGAGCGGAGGCACCGGAATGGACCGGATCGAAGAGCTTGAGACCGCGCTGACAATAGAAAGCGCGACCGTTGACCATATTCAGGTGGATGACGCCCGGCGTCTGACCGGGCCGGGCCTGCTATGGAACCGACCGGGCGCGGTGATGGATGTTTTCTTCACTGATATCGACGCGACGCAGATCACCGACTTGTGGGAGAAGCATGCGCGCCGGGTTCTGGACGCACTGGGCTGGCAGGGGCAGGGTCTGATCCACCGTACCTTTACGGGCGGCGTCAATCTGGCGATCTCGACACCGATGGATCAGCTCTATTCCGGGATATTCGCAGCGCAAACCGCCTGGCATTTCTGTGCTGCGGAACTGCTGGCATCCGAGCCCGGAGATTTCGATCAGATGGTTGCGGATGTCAAAGGCGTCATGGAAATGGAAGCCAATCCTGCGCTGATCGCCTTGATCGCAGCGGCTGAGGTGCATGGCGTGGATATCCTTTGCGATGATGACGAGGTGTCGATCGGGCATGGCACAGGCAGTCAGACTTGGCCTGTTGATGGGCTGCCCACCCCGGGTGAGGTGGACTGGTCTGCGCTGCATGATATCCCGGTCGCGTTCATCACCGGAACCAACGGCAAGACCACTACGACCCGGCTGCTTGAGGCTATCGCGCGCGCTTCGGGCAAGGTCGCCGGGCTAACCTCGACCGAGTTTGTCCGCGTGGGCGATGACATTCTGGACCGTGGCGATTACTCGGGCCCCGGCGGCGGCCGGATGTTGCTGCGCGATAAAAGGCTGGAGGTTGCCTGCCTTGAAGTCGCCCGTGGGGGCATCCTGCGCCGGGGTCTGCCGACCCGCGCTGCCACGGCGGCGGCTGTCACCAATGTGGCCAACGACCATCTGGGCCAATATGGGGTCAACACGGTGCCAGAACTGGCCCAGGCCAAATTCGCCGTACATCGAACATTGGCCGAGGGGGGCGTGCTGGCCCTGAATGCCGATGACGGCTTTGTCCGTGCCGAGGCGGAGAATACCTCGGCGAATATCTGGTGGTTTTCGCTGGACGCGCAGAACGACCTGATCCGCCGGGCGCGCGATGCAGACAGGTGCTGCGCCTATGTGCGGCAGGGTGATATCGTGTTTTTCGACGGTGCGGCGGAACAGGTGGTGATTGCAGTTTCCGATGTTCCCCTGACCATGGGCGGCGCTGCGAAATACAATATCCTGAACGCGCTAGCGGCCTTGTGCCTGGCTTTGGCGCTGGACTTGCCCGTTCAGGCGGCTCGGGATGGATTGGCCGGGTTCAAACCAGACGCCAAGGATAATCCAGGCCGTTGCAACGAGTTCCGATACAACGGGGCACGGGTCTTTGTGGATTTTGCACATAACCCACATTCGATTTCCGCCGTTTGCGATGCGCTGTCGAGCTTGCCAGCAAAACGGCGTTTCATCATGCTCAGCCATGCGGGGGACAGATCGGATCAGGATATCCGGGACGTAACCGCGACAGCGCTGAATTTCCAACCTAACGTGGTCGTCGCAACCGAGCTGGAAGGATATCTAAGAGGCCGCGATTCGGGGGAAATTTCTGATCTGATCGAAAGGACAGCGTTGGAACATGGGTATGGTGCAGAACAAATACTCAGAGCCGCTTCGCCCACACAAGCCGCATCAATGATACTTGAAAAGCTACAACCGGATGATATCGCTTTGTTGCTGGTTCTGTCCGATCGTGACGCTGTTCTCGCTATGCTCGACGGGTAAAAACAGAGGCGCGTGTCGGGATCACAGAGAGGGCGTGTTAGGAAATGGGTTTTTGGGCGGTCGGCAGTCCACATCCGACGCCCTCACCCAGTGTCAATACGGCCCTGTCGGACCTTCGTCCCTATCGTATATCCGCCTCATCCTCGGATTTTTTGTTTTGCGCATTGCATCATACCGTCCCGTAATTCGAGGCCGAGTTAGCTGGTGCGACGCCGTTCAAAGGGCATTGAGCCTCTGAGCATTGGCCGTCGGGGCAGGTATGATACCTGCCCTCAACTTGCTCGTGGCTGCTGAAACGGGCTCTAGCTGCCGGCAGAGACGCGCGACGAACCCTGCGGGATCACCTCGTATCCAGGCTCTTCTGGTTCGTCATCCGCCATTTCCGCAGGGAAGCCGGGGGCAAGGATGGAAAGACCGGTGGCGTCCTCTAACCGGCGGATAATGTTGGGCGATAGCTCGCGATCGCCATAGCGTGCAATGCCGTCGTCAAAAATCTGGCAAATCAAGGGTGAGACTTCCAGCGGCACATTGTTTCGTTCGGCAATACTCTGGAACAAGCCCACATCTTTTTTCACCAGATCCATGGTGAATGAGATATCGCGCGAACCGTTCAGGATTACCTGGCTTTCGGTAACATGGGAAAAGCTGTTGCCGGACGAAATTTTGATCGCCTCGTAGGCTGTGTTCAGGTCCATACCTGCAGCCTTCGCCGTCACCAACGCTTCGGCATTGGCGACCAGATGGACGGTGGCCAGATAATTTGTAAGTACCTTGAGCATCGAGGCGCTGCCAAGCTCACCAGTATGCAGGATACGTCGTCCCATGGTCTTCAGCAACGGCAGAACTCGCTCGAACGTTGAGCGGTCACAGCCCGCAAAGATCGAGATATTACCAGTGTCGGCGCGGTGGCAACCGCCAGATACCGGGCAATCGACTGCGGCACCACCGGCGGCGATGACGATACCGCCAAGGCGTTCGGCTTCAGCTTGGTCAGTGGTAGACATCTCCAGCCAGATCTTGCCTTCTTTCACCTCTGGCAGCATCTCCTGCATGACAGCGTCCGAGGCGGCAGGCGAGGGTAGGCAGGTGATGACGACATCGCAATCACGCATCAATGTTGCGGCATTTTCCGCCAACTTGGCACCCTTGGCCGCCGCCGCTTCCATCAAGTCGCGGTTTAGATCAAGAACCGTCAGGTCGATTCCGTTCCGCAACAGGCTGCCTGAAAGCTTTCCGCCGACATTACCAAGTCCAATGAACCCTACTTTCATCTTCTATTCCTTCCGAGTGTACGAAAAATCCAAACAAACAGATCCGCTAGGTGAGCGGTCGATAAGCGATTCCCGAGAACAAGGTGCCACCGACCCCTTTGTCTGATGAACGACGTTGGAACCTTCAATAACGCCAAGACCGGCCGCGTTTGCCACGAAGTCGAAGTCAAGCGCTGGATTGGCCACGAATGTGGCAATCCTGACTTTCGTCGATGAGACGTCTGGTTTGATCAAGTCCAGATTTCCTGTTCGGATTTGAGACAATTCAAAAACTTGTATCGCGACCTGAGCTGCAAGTGAAAATGATAAAACAGGCTATCTACCACAAAAACTATTTGTCGCTAGATTAGATCAAACCCAATACCCATAGTTGGTTATGCAGCTTCGAGGCAGCGGCCCGGCATTTGAACGTTTCGCATATCGATGTCGACCTGTTCAAAGCTTGGCTGCGTGGACAGTTAGCCACGGCTTAGGTTCTGGACCTATTAATTTGGTTGCCGTCATCCCGCCTGCGTGATTCATACCCGTGAGTTTCAGGGGTAT